>JAMWBU010000065.1 GCA_023819255.1 Candidatus Omnitrophota bacterium | reverse complement strand
TGCTGGAAAAGCTTAAAAAAAAAATATACATTGCAGCAAAAAATAAAAAAAAGGATTGTTTGATAACAAGCAGTACAGTAAATCCATATTTTTACGACACATTTGACATGGTTAGATTGCACGACGCGGGTTTGATATTTCCAGATACAGATGTTTTTGCGGCAATGAAAGCGAGAGCAGACCTTGCAAAGGCCACCCTGCCCTCTCATCCTGTTGATAGCGATGATTGGGTGCATTCATATTATGACAGGTGGCTTGATTTTACGGCAAGAAGCAAGAGTATTGGAGTACCGTGCATTTTTTACGCCGAGAGATTTGTTGTGATAAGACCTGAACCGCGAGTTATGCCTATTAGAAGAAAGGACTTAAGAACGATCGCGGCATCCTGGAAAAAATACATCAGGAAACTTTGAGCATTATCTGAAAAACTGCTTTTCAATGAATTTTTTGCTTATTTCAATAATCGTTGGTCTTCCATGGGGGCAGACAAGAGGTTGCTGACAGGAAATCAGAGTTGTTTTTAGTGTTTCCGCTTCTTCCGGGGAAAGATTTTCACCTGCCATTGTAGAGCCCCTGCAGGCTTTTCTCAAAAACGTTTCTATATCAAAATTAATGTTTCCTTCGGCGAGAATGTTTCTTACCGCAAGGACCGCATTTTTAATGCCTTCAGGAGCGGAATGAATTGCAATGGTGCGTGTATCCCATTGTGTAGTGATAAATCCAATTTCTTCAAGTTTTATTTTTCCGCCTGATTCCCATGCGATCATTTCATGTGTTGAAAGTGATATACTTGCTGGAATCAGCAATTGTTCTGTTTCTATTTTTCCTTTTTTCGCCTGAGTGAGCAATTTTTCAAATATTATTCTTTCATGCGCTGCGTGCTGGTCGACGAGAAAGATACAATCTCCGAATTCAAAAATTAAATATGTGTGAAAGAGTGTGGCGATAAATCTTGATTGTATAAAACGTATTTTGAAATCATCCGGTTCTGGTGGTTCTGTATGGTTCTGTATAAAAATTGTTTCCTGCGCTGGCGAATTTCCATATATTTCGGTTTTTTCTGATACCAGAGTTGAGTCTGGTTCACTTTCTGTTTGAGATAATAGGATTCTGGGTCTTGGTTTTTTTATAAGATTTTCTTCAAGAAGCTTTTTTAAAAAAATAAGTATGTCTGCTTCATTTTTTATTTTCACTTCTCTCTTTGAAGGATGGACATTTATATCAACATCTTCTTTTCTCAAATTCAAGAATAAGACAAATACAGGATAGATTTCTGCGGGCAACAAACTTCGATAGATGCTATTGATTGTGAATGATAGTCCGGTGTGTTGAACAGGACGATTATTAATAAAAATGAACTGCATATCCTTTCTGGTTCTCTGCAAATTTATATCTCCAATGATTGCTTCTATGTTAACGGAATTGTCAAAGGATGTTCGGTAAATTTCCAGAAGGTGCTGTTGACTGATGTTAAAAATCCTGCTCATTCTTAATTTTTTGGATTGCTCGACCGGCAGATCAAATATTGTTTTTTTGTTGTGGACGAGTACAAAATGGATTGATGGATATAAAATTGCATAATGGACAAAAAAATCAAGGATTTTGCGAAATTCTGTTGCATCAGATTTAAGGAATTTTCTTCTGGCTGGCACATTTGAAAAAAGATTATGTACTTCCACCTCAGTACCTTTTTGCATGGGTACCGGCCGTAGTTGAGTTTTACTTCCATTTTTCACGTGTACTTCCCATCCCGTTTGTTCTTCTTCTGTTTTGGTCCTTAAAATAACTTCTGAAACAGATCCAATGCTGTAAAGGGCTTCTCCTCTAAACCCCATGCTGTTTATTCGAAACAGATCTTCAAATCTTTTTATTTTGCTTGTCGAGTGTCTTTGAAATAGTGATGGAATATCTTCTTTTTCAATGCCGATTCCATCGTCTTGCACAGCAATTAGAATTTTTCCGCTTTTGTTTATATTAACGAAGATTTTTTTTGCGGATGCGTCAATTGAATTTTCAATAAGCTCCTTTAAAACCGAGGCAGGTCGTTCAATAACCTCGCCTGCTGCGATCTTGCTTATTAATTCTTCTGGAAGGATTTGAATTTTTCCCAATTTTCACTCCTTTCCCTCAAACATTTTTTTCCACTGATAGATTTTTTGTAGCGCCTGAACTGGCGTAATTTCATCTGGATTTAGATTCTTTATTTCATTTTTTAAATCTTCAAGCAAAGGGTCAATCTGTATGTTGAAGAGAGAAAGCTGATGTTTTTCTCCTGAAGAAAATTTTTCCGCTGATTCGAGGTCTTTAAGAATTTCCTTTGATCGATTTATAACGTTTGCAGGTATTCCTGCCAGTTTTGCAACATAGATGCCATAACTCTGATCGGTTCCTCCTGGAATTATTTTATGCAGAAATATGATTTCTCCCTGCCATTGGTTTACTGCAACATTATAATTTTTTACATCAGGATGCGTTTTTTCAAGTTCAACCAGTTCGTGGAAATGTGTGGCGAAAAGTGTTCTTATTTTTTTTTCATAGAGATATTCCGCCACAGCCCAAGCAAGGGATAATCCATCGTATGTGCTTGTGCCTCTTCCTATCTCGTCAAGAATCACCAGACTTTTTGGGGAAAGATTGGAAAGAATCGATGCTGTTTCTGACATTTCCACCATAAACGTGCTCTGGCCTTTTGCAATTTCATCGTGCGCTCCAATTCTTGCAAATATTTTGTCCACAAGCCCGATTCTGGCGCTGGAAGCAGGTATAAAGGATCCGCTTTGAGCCATTATAACAAGAATCGCCACCTGTCTGATATAGGTTGATTTTCCCGCCATATTTGGACCTGTAATTATTAGCATTCTGTTTTCTTTGCAATCAATCAGGGTGTCGTTGGGTATAAATTTGTTTTCAAGGAAACACTCTACCAGCGGGTGTCTTCCATCATTTATCATAATTTCATCAAGGTTGGTTATTTCAGGTTTAACATAATCTTTTTCAATAGCGAGAATACTGAATGAAATAAGTGCATCAAGAACGGCAATTGATCTTGCAACAGTGTGTATTTCTTTTGAATACCCTGTAATGATTGACACTATCTGTTTCACAATATTATTTTCTATTTCAACAATTTTTTGTTGAGCAGAAAGCATTTTTTCCTCAAAATCTTTCAGTTCAGGCGTTATGAATCTTTCAGCGTTTACAAGAGTTTGTTTCCTGATGTATCTATCCGGTACAAGATGAAGATTTGCGTTGCTTATTTCAATGTAATATCCGAAAACCTGAGTATACCCTATTTTCAGGGAACTTATGCCTGTTTTTTTTGATTCTTCCGACTGATAATTCTTTAACCATTGACTTGCATTTTCTCTGATATTGCGATATGAGTCGAGTTCAGCATTGAAACCTTTCTTTATAATCTCACCCTCTGGTGAAGTTACTGGCATATCAGGATTTATCGCGGCATTAAGGAGTTTTGATAATTCAAAAATGTCATTAATCTGAAGGTATTTGTTAAGGGCAGAAACAGGTTGAAGGGCTTTGTTGATTTCAGGAATCTGATTAAGAGTATTTTTTATGGCCACAATATCTCTTGGATTTGAATAACCGCTACTGAGCCTTGAAAGAGCTTTTTCAATATCATATGTTTGTTTAAGAATTCGAACAAGGGATGTTCGAATATCCTGATTATCTTTCAGAATCATAACTGCCTGCTGCCTTTCAACAATTTTTTCAACATCCTTTAGAGGATGCATAATCCATTCTCTCAGCATTCTTTTTCCAGCTGCAGTATTTGTTCTGTCAAGCGTTTTTATGAGTGTTTCGATTTCAAGGCCCTTAATGGCAGATGGTGATATGTAGACATACTCAGAATCGTCATATAGAGCAATTTTATCAATATGGCGCATCGGGGTTTTTGAAAGTTCTCCAACATATTCAAGTAGTCCGCCCATCGCTCTGATGGCAAGCGGCTTTCCTTTAAGGTCAGTAACATCAACAGAATGAATTTTAAAGTGTTCGCAGATGTTTCTCGTTGCAGTATCGAAATTGAACTTCCAATCATCCTGGCTGCTGAGAGTGAAATTTTTGTTTTTTCCCGTAATTTCTTCAATCATTCTGGAAACTTGCTGATGATTTGATTCAGGATATACAATTTCGTAAACCGGCATTTTCGCCATTATCCCGGCAAAACTTTCTTTGTTTTCATATTGATTTGCTTTGATTGTTCCTCCTGCAGTTTCAAGAAAAGCAATTCCGGTAACATTTTTTTCAATGACAATCGAAAGCAGGCATCTTGATGCAACTGTATCATCGAGATATGTTCCCGCGCTTATGATTCTGACAACCTCTCTTTTAACAATACCTTTTGCGTTTGAAGGGTCTTCTGTTTGTTCGCATATCGCGATCTTGTATCCCTGTTTAATAAGTCGACCGATGTATGAGTCAGCCGCGTGAAATGGGATTCCACACATTGGGATTTTACCAGATTTACCCGCGTCTCTTGATGTAAGGACAAGATCCAAAACACCTGATGCTTTCACCGCATCGTCATAAAACATCTCATAAAAATCTCCCAGTCTGAAAAACAATATACAATCGCGGTGCTTATTCTTGATTTCCTGATACTGCCTTAGCATAGGAGTAAGGTTTTCCATACTTATTAAAGGTTGTGATATAATTATCAGGACCTATCTATATTACCATATTTCAGACAGGGATTGTAGATGAAAAATTTGCTCAACAGAATTTTTGATAACCTTACTTCCTATGTGCCAGGCGAACAGCCACAGGAAAAAGGATTTATAAAGCTTAACACGAACGAAAACCCTTTTGGTCCGCCTCAAATAATACTTGAGAAAATCAGAAGCAAAGTTGATGCCTCGTTGAGAAAATATCCTGACCCTCAAGCGAACGAACTTAGAAAAGCCATAGGAAAAATTTACGGATTTACGCCAGAATGGATTTTTGTTGGGAATGGTTCTGATGAAATTCTCAGGTTAAGTTTCAGCGCTTTTTCCAGCGTAAATGAGAAAATAGTTTTCCTTTATCCGAGTTATCCCCTTTATGAAACAATAAGCATTATCTCTGACAGAAAGCCAGTAAGAATAATGCTAAAAAAGGACTTCAGCATTCCTGAAAGTTTTGTTGAAGATTTTAATGATTGTATGAAAATTATTGCAAACCCGGATTCTCCTTCAGGCAGATTTCATTCAGTAAAGAAAATTGAAAAAATTGCATCAGTAACAAAAAGAGTAGTTGTAATCGATGAAGCATATGTTGACTTTGCACCATATAACTGTCTGAAACTGGTAAAAAAGTTCCAAAATGTTATCGTTTCAAGAAGTTTTTCAAAATCCTTCTCACTTGCGGGAATAAGACTGGGATATTGCTTTGGAAGGCCTGAGTTAATTTCCGCGCTATTTTCGATTAAGGACTCCTACAATGTTAATATATTGTCGCAGGCAGCTGGAATTGCCGCAATGGAAAACTATGGCTATGTTTTGAGAAACTGCAAGAAAATCGTAAAAATTAGAGAATATCTGGCAGGTGAACTTAATAAATTGAATTTTTATGTGTTTCCTTCGTCCGCCAACTTTTTACTTGTTCGTCCGCCCAAAGATACAGCAAAAAATCTTTATGAATTTCTTAAACAAAGAAAGATCCTTATACGATATTTCTGGAACATCAAGGAACTGGAAAATTTTGTCAGAATTACCATTGGAAGCAAAAAAGAGATGAAACGGCTTTTGAATGGTATTAAGGAATTTTATGGCAATTTATGAAAATCTTTATTTCGCACCCTCAGGCAGACACTGGAAAAAAATTGGTATAAAGAAGAAAGCAGGAATTCTTGTTCCTCTTTTTTCTGTGCATTCTTTGCAAAGTGCAGGAACTGGAGATTTCTTTGATCTAAAATTACTTGTTGACTTATGCGTGAAAACAAAAAGCACAATTCTTCAGATTCTTCCTCTGAATTATGCTGGATTTGATAATTGCCCTTATAATGCGATAAGCTCATTTGCGATTGATCCTGTTTATATCTCAATTTCAAATTTTTCTTACAGGGGAAAAACCTTTTCACAGCACACAATAAAATCTTTGCAGTCGCATTATTTGTCAGGCAGAGACAATAGATGCGATTACAGGGTAAGAGATGAAAAGCTAAAACTACTAAGATGGATATTTGAAGATAATTTTGATGAAGTTTGTTCCGACTCTGAATTTTTTCATTTTACAAAATTAACACAATACTGGCTTGATGATTTTGCGATTTATCAGGTTTTAAAAAAGCTGCATAATGGCGCTGCCTGGTGTCAATGGGAAAAACCTTTTGCGCAAAATTCGACTGAAAAAATTGATAAAATTATGTTTTCTTACAAAAACGAAATTTTATTCCATAAGTGGGTTCAGTTTAT
>JAMWBU010000064.1 GCA_023819255.1 Candidatus Omnitrophota bacterium | reverse complement strand
TGACCTTATCCATAAAAGAAAACCAGTCGTCTGTCTGCGGAAGTGAACCAACATCGTGAGGAACAAGTATTGTTTTAAGTCCGGTTTTATTTGCGATAAATTCAACCGGTTTTTTTGGACTGTAGACATTAAACAGAATGGCATTCGGCTTTACTCTGTTGGTTGTGTCAATGATTTTTTTTATATCTCCTGACGATGGCGGAATGCCTGGCTTCGCTTCAATGCATCCAGCAATCTGGAATCCAAACTCATTCGCAAGATACGAAAAAAGGGTGTGATATGCGATAAATTTTTTGCCTGCGAGATTTTTTGATTTCCACTGAGCCATTTTTTCCTGCCATTTTTCATAAAATAGCTGATAGTTTTTTTGGTAGTGGCTTTTGTTTGTCGGGTCTATTTCTGCCAGCGTGTCGGCCATACCTTTTGCCACGGCAAGAATACTGGCGGGTGAAAAATGATAGTGAGGATTTCCAAGTGGATGAATATCTCCCATGCTTCTGTCAACAGAGGAGGGCTTTTCAATTGGAGAAACAAATTTTGAACAATCAAGGTTTCCAGTTTTACCTGGCTGAATGTTTGGATTTTTCGATGATTCAATAATTACAGGAAGATATCCAATTTCTAAGTCAAGTCCATTATACATTATGATGTCTGCTTTTCTCGCCGCGATAATCAAGCCTGGTTTTGCTTCAACATAGTGAGGGTCCTGGCCTGTTTTTACAAGTGTTGTAACTGAAACTTTTTCCTTTCCAATCTGTTTTGCAACATCCCCTATCCATGGAAGAGTTGCGACAACATTGATTTCTGCTGAAAGATTTCCCGCAAAAGCCATTGCGCAGAAAACGCAAATAAATGTCTTTATTATTTTCCATTTCATAATTGCCTCCTTTTAGAATGAGTGCGCTGCGTGGGCACCCACGCCGCCAATAAACTGCAGATAAACCTCATTGTTTGTTTTTCCTGTCCTTGAACTCTTATCATAATTGTATTGAAGTCGTATTTTTGAGAATTCAGAAGGATTAAATTCAACCATCGCGGACGCTCTCCATGGCTTGTCTCCAAAGGATGTCTGCACTCCATCAAGATTGTATTTATCATTTAATGGCTCAAGAAGATCGTATCTTGCTCCAAAACCCCATCTCCCTGTTTGATAGATTGTTTGAAGATACAGGCCATCCTGTATTCTTTTAAGATTATTTATGGTACTGGTCGAAGTATCCTGGATTTTTCCCTTCTGTTTTCTCCACATATATTCGCTTTGAAGTGTGAAACTTTTCCATCTTGAAGGTTTCCATTTGTATGTAAATTCAAACGCAGCAAGAGTTGTATCACCAGTAAAGATAGAGTTTTCCTCGATTGACTCTGTTTTTGTGTCGCCAATCATCACAGACGGTCCAAGAAGAATTGTTCCATAATCTCCAATGTCAAACGATGCCTTTGCAAAAGCGCCAAATGCATGAAGTCCCTTTGATTTGTCATCTCCAAACAAAATCTCATTCTCGCCCTGAAGGGCTTCAATTCCAAGTTGAGCATAAAAAGGAAAATCAGGAAGAAATGTCAGCTGAATTCCTTTTTCATTTATTCCTTCGTGTCCTGTCAGCGCTCTGTAGACAAGCGGCTCGTCAACGAATTTCCACAAATGGGCATGCTGGCTATTGTGTCTGCCAAAGCCACTTTTGAATTTCCCGATTTTTGCCTGAATACCTGCTGGAAGGAATGTCGTCACAAGATATGCCTCTTCGAGTTCTACGCCTTCTTCAGTTACAGGAATTGTTGCGTAAAGATTAAAAAATGGGTCTACAGGCGCAAAGAAATAAAGTTCTGCCGCGTGAATATTCATTCCTTTTTTATGCTCCAGTCCCTCTTTGATAAAGCCCGGGATATTCCAGCTTTCAAGTTCGTCTTCTTTCAGATTTGTTGAATATAAAAATGTGTCAAGGATCAACGAGATATTGGGATTATAGGCGCTTGCGGCCCCAAAAAGCCCGCCAGATTTATAAGCGGGTTTTTCCTCAACTTTTGCAACGATCTTTTCCTGGCCTGATTGTTTCTTTATCAATTCAAGTTCTTCCTGCAATATTTTTATTGTTGATTGTTGTTGTTGAATTAGCGATTCCTGCGCTTTCAGTTTTTCTTCGAGTAATTTTATCCTCTCGTTGATGTCCTGTGAAAATAATCGGGTCGAAAACGTAAAAATTATTAACAAAAGCCAGAGCGTTTCTTTGAAAAAACTTTTCTGTTTCACATTTACCTCCTGTGAAAGATGTGTAATGATCTTAATTTGAAAGACCTATGACAGAACTGGCTTTTTTCAAACAGGAGGCGAGCGGGTGAGAGTGGTTTCGAATGGCCTATTCTTTATTAATCCAGGTTCGGTAAGCGATACAGCAAACGAAAAAAATATGATCGTGGGAAATATAAGAAGTTGAAATGAAAATGGCGAAAATGCAGTGAGATTCGCGCATATTGAGCAATTTGTGTTAAATGAGTTTACCGCGCAAGCGTGAGTATGGGTCAGATATACCCCTGAAATTCCAACCAGTCCAATCAGGGAAAGAACAATAACAATTTTTTTCATCAAAAAAATTATATTTTTTTACTTAAAAGGTGTCAAGAATGGCCAATAAATTCGGGCGATAGCACCAGTTTATTTTTTCGGATACCCAACCGGCTGGGTTAAAATTATTTTTTGCTCGGGTTTCAGGCCTAATTTCTGGGATAATGCAGCTTTATCTTTGAGTCCAATTGCAACAGTATTAAGGCCGGCTGATGCGCAGTAAAGATAAACATTCTGGCTGATATATCCTGTGTCAATCGCGGAATAAAAATCCTTATCTGCCTGAGATGCCCTGCCCATTTTTGAATAATCAGCGACAAATGCCAGGATAACTGGCGCGCTTTTCACAAATGCCTGTCTTCCAGAGTAGCCCCTCAAGTCCTCTTCTACCACAACATTTAATGAATTCGCTTTTGCGTCATACAGGTAAACTGCTTTTGCTGTCGCGACATATATATCAATTTCCTGCCAGTTTGAAGCTGATGGCGCTGTTCTTTTCCCTGATTCGGGCCTGTTAATTCCAAAAGCAGCCCAGAGAAGATTGGAAAGAGTTTGAGCAGGAATCTCTTCATCCCTGAATTCCCTGGTGGATTTTCTCAAACTTAATGTCTCCATCAACGGTTTTCCGCCAGCAATCTGTGGTTTTGGCAGTAATATTTGTTTGGGTTCATTCTCCCCTGAAAATGCTATCGCAACTATGATCATGGACAGAACAATAAAAATTCTTTTCATTGTGTTCTCCTGTGAAAATGTGTTATACATTTTTACTCTCCTTTTAACTGGTCAGGTGTTAATTCATTCAAAAGTGGCCTGTTGTTAAGAAATCGGACAACATTTTCAATAAATATAGTCCATATTCTTTCAAGAAAATGAGGGGAAAGGGAACTTCCAGAAATATGAGGTGTCATAATAACATTGGGAAATTTCCATAAAGGATGGTCTGGCGGCATTGGATAATAATAATGGGTATCAATCGCTGCGCCACCTAAATGGCCATCTTCAAGAACCTTAATAAGCGCTTCTTCCTTTATCAGGGCGCCCCGAGCGGGATTGAGAAGAAAGCTGCCTTTTTTAAGGGTCCTGAGTTCTTCTTCGCCTATAAGTCCTTTTGTTTTCTCTGTAAGTGGCATTGAAAGAATAAGAAAATCAATACCTGCGAGAAATTCTTTCTTTTGCTGAAGCGAGAAAACTTTATCGGGTATTTTTCCGTCAGGATCGCCTGTTCCTTCGACACAGTAAATATTTTCTCTTTTCTTTATTCTGCCATCAGGAACAAGAACATATACCTTCAGCCCGAGTTGTGCCCCGATTCTTGCTGTTTCCCTGGCTATTCCGCCATAACCCCAGAAACCAACTGTTTTTCCCCTTATTTCGTTTTGAAATTCTGCGGTCCTTTCCCAGATTCCCTTTTCCTGATTGCGTATCATCTGTCTGAGGTTTCTTGCAAGGTTTATCATCATCGCGATATTCCATTCTGCGATAGGAATATCAAATACTCCTCTGGCATTGCATGCTCTGATGCCTTTTTCAACAAGTCCAATACCAAAAAGCTGTGAGTACCCTGAAGAAGAAATCTGTATGAGCTTCAGTTTTTTCATATCCGAAAAATTGGCCGGTACAAATGTACAGAATAATATTTCGACATCTTCAATGCGGTCACAAGGATATTTTCTTTGCTGTTCAGTCCATTGTTCAACAATGTCCACGCTTACTTCTTTGATCTGTTTTAGCTTGTTGAGGAAGGTCGGCTCAACAGCCATATCAACAAAAATTTTTCTCATCTTACTCCTTTAAAACCTTTCCGGGTACACTATTAAATTCACCGCTTCCAGGAACAAATTTATATCTGTTTTTAATATCATCAGTAAGCTTTATGCCAAGTCCGGGTTTGGAAGGCGGGTAAACATATCCATCTTTCATATGGAAGTCATCATCTATTATTTCCGAGTGTAAAGGACCGAACGCAGGTGCGATTTCAAGAATGGCTGTATTTTCACTGGCAAAACCGCAGTGAATATTCTGCATGAACGCACCACCTGCTCCCCAGGAATGAGTCGCGATTTTCCTGTTACGAGATTGCAATAGACAGGATATTTTCATAAATTCTGTCAGTCCGCCAGTAAACGCTGCATCCGGCTGTCCTATATCAAAGCAGTCATTGCTGACAAATGTGTACCATTCACTAAAAGAAGTCAGGCATTCGCCGCCAGCCACAGGAACTTCTGTCATTTTGCAAAGGTTTGCATATCCGGAAATATCTGTATAGTGCAAAGGTTCTTCAAAGAAAAAAACATTATATTCTTTTATGGCTTCAACAACAGCATATGCTGTCTGTAAATTCCAGATACAACTATCATTGTTTCCCATATGGCCGTCTATCATAATGAGTAGATCTTTGCCGAATCTCTTCCTGAGAAAATCCATCTTTTTTGCTTCACAATCAGCAGCCTGCGCTGGATCCTGAGAAATAATAAGCCCCTGTTCTTTTGTAAAACTACCCGCGCCTATCTTCACAGCAGTAAAACCAAGAGAAAGATAGAATTCTATTTTTTTCTCCAGCTTTTCCAGCGGATAATTGCTTGGTCCGCCAGTCGCATAGCACAAAAGCTTATTATGTTTCGCTCCACCCAGCAATTGATAAACAGGCTTTTTTTCTCTCTTGCCCTTTATATCCCAGAGAGCAGCATCTATGCCAGAAAGCACGGCAGAACCAAGTCCTACCCTGCACCAGTAGTTGCCACAGTGATACATTCTCTGCCAGAGCAATTCAATGTTATCAGGATCCTGTCCAATAAGAATCGGCGCAAAAAAATTAACGATTTTCGGTACAACCTCTGGAAAGAAGTATCCTGCGTATGTTTCTCCAATTCCTGTTATTCCTGAATCTGTGTATATTTCAATGAAGGCTGCGCTCCTTCTTTTGCGGCATTCACTCAAAAAGGGATCACTGGTACAGGGCCCTGTGAGAATCGCTGTTTTTACATCCGTGATCTTCATATTCAACTCCTATTTGCAATATTTTATCACAAAAATACATTGCGTGTCTCAGAAACTCTGCTGGTTTTCAACTCATTTTGGCAGGGCAATCAGATTGATTAACAGTAAAATCAAAATCTGAGATCTTTAATCTTCCATTGAATTGAGATTTAGCCTTTATTAATGATATTTTTAATGAGGCAGTCTAATGTTGACAAGATCAGAGATGTCTGTTAATATGTGCTTGAGATAGAACAGATTTCAATCAATATTAAACCAGAAAGGAGGTGAGAAAAATGAAAAAAGGGTTCACTCTAATAGAATTGCTGGTGGTTATAGCGATCATCGCAATTCTTGCAGCTATGTTGTTGCCAGCGCT
This sequence comes from Candidatus Omnitrophota bacterium, assembly GCA_023819255.1. Taxonomy (GTDB): domain Bacteria; phylum Ratteibacteria; class UBA8468; order B48-G9; family DTJG01; genus DTJG01. The sequence goes on along the minus strand of JAMWBU010000064.1, from coordinate 670 downwards.
TTCGAAGGCAAGGGAAAAAGCAAGGATGGCTTCATGCATCAATAACCTGAAGCAGATGGGTCTTGCAATGTCAATCTACCGGGAGGACTACAACCATCGCATACCATTGTATAACTGCACCAGCGGTTTCTGGATGTATGCGCTTTATGACCTTGGATATGTGAAAAACTGGCTTATTTTTAAGTGTCCTTCTGACAAAAGAAAGGTTAACTGGACAAGAGCCGGTGGATACAGAAGCTATTCTATGAATTACAACCTGAAAGACGGTTATGAAACTGATCTCTACAATAATCCAGTTGATTTCAGCAATACCATTTATGTTTATGATCAGATGGGCTGGGGTGGCGACATATGGCCAGGACAGTGGTATGATGCTTATACCCAGCCATCTCACGCGTGGCACACTTACATCAATGATGATAACACCCACGCAAAGATGATTCCTGTATTGTGGTTTGATTATCATGTGAGCGCGCTGCCGGTGATCAGGCTTGTTGAAGATGCTGCGCCGGGCGGAGCAGCGCTTGGTGGCCATGGAATCTGGACTCTTAACAAGAATGATTGATTTTATTAAAGGAGGTGAAAGGCAATGAAGAAAGATGGCTTTACTCTCATAGAACGTCTTGTAGTAATCGCCATCATTGAAATTCTTGCCGCAATGCTTCTTCCT
>JAMWBU010000063.1 GCA_023819255.1 Candidatus Omnitrophota bacterium | reverse complement strand
GGTTCAGTTTATTTGCTACAATCAACTCTGCGAAGCTAAGGAGTATGCAAAAGAGAAAAATGTTTTCTTGATGGGAGATCTACCGGTACTTCCTTCACGAGACAGCGCGGATGTATGGTCAAAACGGGACATTTTTAATCTTGAATTTTCTGCTGGCGCGCCCCCTGATATGTATTGTGCCTTTGGTCAGAGATGGGGAATGCCAGTTTTGAATCGTGGGAAATTGAAAGCGCAGGATTATAGATATCTCATTGAGAAAATAAAATATCTTGACAATTTTTTTGATATGATCAGGATTGACCATGTGGTCGGTTTTTTTAGAATTTGGGCTATACCTGTTGATGAGCCGGAAGAAAACTATGGACTGAATGGGTTTTTTATTCCTGAAGATGAATCAAACTGGAAAAATTATGGAAAGGAAATCTTATCTGTTTTAGTTTCAAACAGCAGCAGTCTTTTATGCGCTGAAGACCTTGGAATAATTCCTCCTGTATGTACACAGACACTTGTTGAACTTGGAATTCCTGGCTATGAGGTTTTGAGGTGGAAGAAAAACTACGGGAGCGATTATTCCTTTATTCACCCATCGGATTATAGAGAGCTTGCCGTTTCAACGCTCTCAACACATGATACTTCTTTCTGGCTTTACTGGTGGGAAAAAGAGGCAGGAACCATTGATTCGGATCTTTTTTACTTAAAATGCAAAAGCATTGGGCTTGATGCAGAAAAAATATCTCCTATGCTTTTTGAAAATTTGAAGGAAGGTGGCAGATTAAGGTGGAAAAAGAATATTAGTAGCGAACAGAGGCTTCTCGAAATTCTGAATCTGTCGGAAGATAAAGCGAAAGACATTTTACAAATCTACAGGGATACATATGGAGAAAAGGAAAAACTTTCCTTACTACTGGGACAAAGTGATAATTACTTAAAGAAAGCCGTCAGTCTGCTTCTGAACGGTTGTTCAATTTTTTGTATAAATCTTCTACCCGATTTACTTTGTATTGATGCCGGTATTGCAAACAGTATCGCCACCCTGAGAATAAATAAACCTGGCACACAATCTTCACAAAACTGGAGTTTTGCGTTGAAGGAATCACTGGAAGAGGTTATTAAAATGAAGGTTTTTGATGAAATCAGAGAAATGGTAGAGAACTCAGGTCGATGATATTATTCTTCTTCTGGCCTATTCCAGCCCCTGCCCTCTTCGTCATCAAGCCTTTCCAGTTCGAATTCAACAATGTCGTCATCAGGGCAATGGCATATTTTCTTTGTTCCAGGGTTTTGCTTTCTTAAGTCCATGTAAACCGGATAAATAGATTGTAGACTGTGCATACAGTACTGTTTTGGAGTTCCATTTTCAGGGGCAAAACATTGTTGTTTGATAATAAAAAAATCGCCTTTTTTGTAAAAAGGACAGCATTTTTTCAAGTTTTTAACTGTTACCTTAATAACAGAATATTTCATTTTTCATTTCGCTTAAAAAAAAAGCCCCGTGAGAAAACCGGGGCTCTTTTCTTTTTTTTGACTTAGAATAAAACCTTGATGCCAGTAAATGCTCTGAAGTTTGGCGCGCAGTAGCCATCATTAATTGATGAGCCAACGCCAATGCTCCATTTTGTGTTTTTGTTTATCATATGTGAAATTGAACCGAGTGCTTCAATAGGAACTCTTTTTCCTCCTTCAAAAAATCCGTCATCGCTTCTTCCTGTAATTTCAATTGTTGCGTATGTTTTATTATTCGGAAGAAGCTGTGTAAATCCAAGCCCAAAAAGAATCGCATTACTTATCTTAATCTGGCCAATTTCTTCGTCATCCTGATGGCTGACTCCAATATTTAATGTAAGGAAAGAATGGTTGCACCAGTTTCTATCAACAACAAGTTTTAATCCAATTACTGTTGAGTCGGCGCTGATAAAGTTTTTTCTATCTCCAGTGCTAAATCCAACAAAAGGGACAACCGCAAGTCCAATCTGATCTTTGCCGCCAAAAAATTTGTACTTGCCGTAAACCGTAAGGTTTCCAATGCCATTATCCTTTACATCGAGAATGCTTGAAGGAAGCTTTGTGTCCTGGGATATGACGATGGGAATATCAGCGCTCAAAGTGAAATTATCAGAAATACCATACGCCAGACCCAGTATTAAAAGATGCTGGTCTTCAACAAGTGTATAAGTTTTTCCTCCAACTTTCGCTTTAGAGATTTCATCTCCGAATGAGTAAAAGGCATTGAATTGGTACATACCCGATTTCAATGTCTGGCTTGAGTGATTTATCACAAAGTTTTGTTCTCCTGGCGCTGGCTTGAAAAGATTGAAATCATAAGCAGAACATGACACAACGAAACACGCGATACCTAATGCAACAACTGCAAAGATATTTCTCTTAAGCATTTTGCCTCCTGGTTAAGATTACAGAAAAGATGCCCGCAACAAGAACCCACAGTGCAATTCCGAGTTTAAGTGTGATGAGAGCAATTCCATAAACAGGCATCAGGGCAATCCTGGTAATTGCTCGCAGCATATCGTTTTGCGCGATGATTGAAGCATATTTCGGGCTGTGTTTGTAATACCATTTCACAAACGTTCTGCCGATTGGATTTGTCAAAAGATATCTGTCTCTGAACTGTCTGAGTATCCAGACATGCTTTTCCTGATAGGAACCAAAGGCAGCAGTCGCAATGAAACAACCTCCGCCGCCACCTGATATTCTGATACCCTGTGTCACACCTGAACCAGACGGGTCTGAAATTATACCGTTTGCCTGGCCATCAGCGTCATACTGTCCGCCATCTTTGAGTTGCAGTATTACTTTTGTGTAGCCGGGTGTATCAGCGGCAGATGTTTTCGCATATTCATCTTTTGTGTCGTCTGTTGACATTGGTTTTATTTCCCATCTCTGTGTCTCATTGTTATACTGATATTTAAACCAGCCGCTTATTGAACCAGGAACTTCAAATTCAATAAGCGCGGTTGAGCCATTATTAATTCCTTCAACTCTTATGTCAAAAAGATTAGCAAAAACAGAGCTTGCTCCAGGGAAGGACGCCACGCGAAGAGGCGTGATTCTTACAAGTCCGTTGGCTGAAGCAAAGGTTACAAGAGCAGTTTCTCCAGTCGCGCTATCAGGAAGAACAACCTGGCCTGATTGGCCGGGATTTAAAATCGTTGGCTGATTTGCGGGTGTAACTGAAAACATTTGATAGTCAATTTCAGATGCTTCTCCATAAGAATCCCAGCATCGCACTGACCATGTGTACATATTGTTCTGTTTTGTTTCATTCGCGGTTATAAACACTGAAAGCGGAAGAATTATTTTTGTTCCTGAACCTGTTAATTGTATTGTTATAAACGGATTCGGGTATGTTTTTCCTCCTGCCGCGTGATAAATCTTCCATTCTGATTTTGTTATTGTTCCGCCATTGCTTGTGAATTTTGCGTTGAATTCGACAGCAGTTTCGACTATGGTTTCATCTTTCGGGTATAATGCTTCTGCCACAGGTGGTTGATTCACAATCATTTTGACCGCTATATTTTGATTCCCACCATTTGAAGTAACAAAAACAGTCGCATTGTATTCGCCTACAGCAAGATTTCCGCGATTGACTATAAGATTTATTGTTTCCTGTTCTCCGGCACGTAAATGTCCGCCAATCACTTCGACTCCATTTTTTACTGTTTGTTGAACTTTAATCCAGCCGGTTCCCTGCTGATATACGATATTTGCTGGATTTATCTGCCAGTCAAGAGTACCAGGACCACTGCCGGTATTTTTTATTACGATGTCTGTTTCTTTTGTTGTTGGATCAACATTTACATTGAAGTAAAACTGTGTGTTTACCGGATTGACACTCAATACTGGTTGATTCAAAGCAAAAACCGCGATAACAGTGTGCGCTTTGTCCATTACAATATCAAGCGTTGGGCTTCCGTTTTTGGTGTTTCCTACAATTTCTCCGTCAAGTTCCCAGTGTAAAAACACATAATTGGTATTTGCATTTGCGGTTAATTGGACATGCGTATTTTCGTCATACCAGTTTCCGGTCGCCGTCGGATTTACTGTCACTGTTCCGCCAGCAGCGGGATTTGCGCTGTAAGTTAAAAGGTATTGTGTTTTCCAGTTCCAGGTAATTGTGGAATTCTGGTTCATTGTAAACTGAATACTTGTTGTTGTTCCGTTTGCAGGAACACTTCCTGTTCCTGTCCAGCCAGTGCAGACATATCTTGTGTCAGAAGGTACTGCAACCGGAGAAGCGACATATGCGTTGACAACATCTCCTGTATAATAAATGTGCGTACCGACCGATGGAACCGGTGAAACCGGTAAGCCGTGGGCAGATGCGACATCGAGCGTTAATGGATCTTTTAATGTTATGTTTACACCTGTTTTATTTTGCCCCGCGGCTAATGTGAAAGGATTGCCCGAATACGCGCCTGATGGTTCTGTACCCTGGTCCCATTGATTGTTTCCATTCACATCCATAAATGATACAGCCCAATATTGACCTGGCGCAACATTTTGTATCTGATAGTTAAAATTGACTGCTTTTGACAGGTTTGAAACATAATAAGCAGGTTCTCCTGAAAAATCAGACGAGGTGAAAAGCCCTACATATATTGTTCCCTGTTGGGTTCCCGCATAACTGACCGTGCCACTTACTGAAGCGAGAGCGTTGCCAGTAAAATTCTGACCTGTTACATTTGCATTTGTAATTGTTACTTCTCTCTGCGCTGGAACAAAAACATATCCATTCAGCTGAGGTGTAACAGTATAAGTGCCCGGTGCCAGGTCATTGAATGAATAGTTTCCAGAAGAATCAGGATTTGTGGTTGTTTTTGCATGCGCCTCTGACAGAGTTAATACAACATTTGTTACCTGTCCTGTTCCGCCAACAAGCGTAACTTTTCCAGTTATTGAATAACCGTTGATATGAAAAGTGCCATTTTGGGTGCTATGAGCAATTTGCTGAGCATTGAAATCGGATAATTTGCTTACTGAAAAATTGAGATTTGTGGAACTGGCCGGCGTTCCCACAACATTAAACTGCATAATACAAAGGCTTCCGGATCCGCTCGGGATTGGATTGTCGCTTACGCCGATAACTGATATCTGTCCTGCTATATTTGTATTGACCTGAATATACCATCCACTCGTAAGAGAGCCGGCAATTGCTCTTGTTGCGTTTAAAACATTGTTATCAAATACGATTGTAAATTGAAATCCAGCAACTCCTGTCGCATCATCAATGTTGACAGGAATTTGAACAGTTTCAGTGCCAGGATTAACAGCTGTACCTGGTATTGAAACCGTAACTCCTGCAGCTCCAGCTACAATCGAAAACAGAAATGCCATCGAATAAACCCAAGCTCTTTTCATTTCCCCTCCTTATTGATTGATAGTTTTCATTTTTTTCAAGATAGTATAATATTTATCCCTTTCTCTGTCAAATTTTGTATTCCTTTTAACGGTTTCGTCCTTAATCTATTTCCAATACGATTCTTAACAGGAGTATCACGTCAAATATATCAACCTCTCCATTTCCATTCATATCCGCAAGCATAGATTTTGGGTCTATTTCCAGCGCCTGCCGCAGGCAAAGAATTACATCAAATATATCAACCTCTCCACTTCCGTTCAGATCTCCTTTTATTCGCGGGAACAAGATTCCATCTTCTTTAACAACAGGTATTGCATTAGCTTCACTATCAGATAATTTTATATTTCCGAGGGTAAGCGGGACTCCTTGTTCAGGAATCTCACCAATGATTTCGCAATTGATAACTACAATACTACCTTCCTTGCTATCACCAGACAAGTGAGGGTTAAGCCCTGCTATTTTAATAAGTCCTGGAGTTTTGGCATCACTCATAATAAGCCAGTTAGAAGTCAAAGAACCGTTTGTTACCCCAGTTACTCGCAAAATGTTGCTGTCAAAAGAAAATTCAAACTGAAATCCTGCAAGTCCCTTTGCATTTGAAATAATGACTGGAATCTCAACACCTGTATCTTGTTGAGATGAACAATAAGTAATTGGTACATAGAGAAGTGTATTTCCAACTATTATCAGTTCCTGAAAGTTTTCTATATCTCCGGATTTCCCAGTAATCCTCATTAAGTAAGTGTCAGGTCTTGTATCTCCTGATATTGTTAAGGTAAGTGCGGAACTGAAAGGTGGAATACCACTGGATGGGGTAAAAGCAAAAGAAATTCCAGATTCAGCAAATACTTCACCAGATAGATTAACTGTATTTGAGAATCCTTCTATGGGAGTAATAGTCACATTGATTTTGGTTTCAGTCAAGGCTTGTTCTTTCAATATTGAGTTTATCACGTTTCTATCCAATTCAAGAATGAACCCTATTTTGTTGAAAACAGCAGTGACTGTTTTATCAGAGTTCATTGTAATTGTGGTGGAAGCAGAATTCGGGTTAGCAACACTTCCTGTCCAGTGATCAAACCTGTATCCGGGTGCAGCTGTCGCTGTTAAAGTTACCACTGTTCCTTCGTCATAGATACGTGTTCCCACTGCAGGGCTGGTAGTTCCTGCTTCCTGAGGGTTAACAGCCATAGTCAATGTATACTGCCTGACGAAATAGGCAGTGACTGTGACCTGAAAAGCGACGTGTAGGGTGAGAGTGGAGATATTGGTGTTAGCAGCATTACCAGTAAAGTGATCA
>JAMWBU010000024.1 GCA_023819255.1 Candidatus Omnitrophota bacterium | reverse complement strand
TATCAAACAATCCTTTTTTGTATTTTTTGCTGCAATGTATATTTCTTTTTGAAGCTTGTACAGCAGCTCGCAGCCCCATAAACTTCCATTATGCTTGACTGAAGGATGAGATCTACCAATTATTACTGGTCTGCCAAAATGTTCTCCGCCAAGAGGCATTCTTTCAGTCGGCGTGTATGCAAGCTGGTCAATCTTAAACCCATCCGCGTTATAACAGTCCTTTGCGCCTGATAAAAGTTTTCTTATGTTTTCTCTGATGAACGATAGATATTCAGGGTTTTCAGGATCAGCCACAAGTTTTTTTTCTCCACAAAAAATACACCATTTGTCAGGGAGACCTTCTGTATACCATGTTGCAATCCACAAAAGAACCTTTCGACCCTTTTTGTGCTGTCTTTCTATGAAACCGCGAAGATCTGGCCATTGAATTCTATTTGGTTGCCAAACACCACCAGGCGACCATCCAGCGTCTATAATTACCGTTCCGAAGGGAACTTTTTCATTTTCAAGAATTTTAACCCACTTCTCATATAATCCCTGAACACAATAAGCGAGAGCTCTTGCCTCAGGTCCGTCAGGACCCTCAAGCTCATAGGAAATGCCTACCTGATCTCCGTATCCACAGTAAATTGGCATCAACCACCATGATGGGATACTACCTTGAGGATGTTTTGATGCCTCCGGATACATAAAACAGATGCCTCTGGCGAATAGTTGGTGTTCAGTTTCATTATCCTGTCCATACAGTAGATTGATCTCTGTATGATTAACGACATCAACAGGATTTGAATGTCCTTCAAGATCAATCCTTATTCTGATACCTTTTCTGGTTGCCTTAAAAAAAGCAGAATTCCATAAATGCCAGGACTTTTCTGCACGAATTCCAACGAAAATTTTTCTATCTTTCCCATGCACTATAACAGCAAACGGAGGCGGACTGAACTTTGCTCCAGATTCTTTGCTCCCACGAATTCCTATATTTAATTCCATCGGAACATCATAAGGCGTAATTCTATGTTCAATAGAAGGGGAAGGCGACCAGATTTTCTCAGGAATAAAACCAATATCCCTGTGTCCCACTTCCAATTCAATAGTTTCATCATTTATAACCTTAAATTTCTTTTTTATTGCTTTAGAATCCGACATTTATTCTCCCTGTTAAAAAACCGATGGCATAATCAAAAAAAAACCGCCGTCATATTTCAGACGGCGGGTTTTATCTGGATTTGTGGCAAGCCGCTCGACTTATTAGTACCTCTCAGCTTAAACCCTTACGGGTCTTACACCTGAGGCCTATCAACCAGGTAGTCTACCTGGAGTCTTTGTCCTGATATTGCTATCAGGAGGGAGATCTTATCTTGGGGTGGGCTTCGCACTTAGATGCTTTCAGCGCTTATCCCTTCCGAACATGGCTACCCAGCGTCTGCTCCTGGTGGAACAGCTGGGACACCAGAGGTTCGTCCACCCGGGTCCTCTCGTACTACGGGCAGCTCCCCTTCAAATCTCCTGCGACCACGACAGATAGAGACCGAACTGTCTCACGACGTTCTGAACCCAGCTCACGTACCGCTTTAATGGGCGAACAGACCAACCCTTGGGACCTGCTCCAGCCCCAGGATGCGATGAGCCGACATCGAGGTGCCAAACCGGGTCGTCGATGTGAACTCTCGGACCCGATCAGCCTGTTATCCCCGGAGTACCTTTTATCCGTTGAGCGATGGCCCTTCCACACAGCGCCACCGGATCACTAAGCCCAGCTTTCGCTCCTGCTCGACATGTCTGTCTCACAGTCAAGCTCCCTTATGCCTTTACACTCGATGGCTGATTTCCAAACAGCCTGAGGGAACCTTTGGGCGCCTCCGTTACAGTTTAGGAGGCGACCGCCCCAGTCAAACTACCCGTCTGACACTGTTCCAGGTCCGGTTTCACGGAACAAGGTTAGGATTCCAAAATATTAAGAGTGGTATTTCACTGTTGGCTCCACCCCAACTGGCGTTGAGGTTTCAAAGCCTCCCACCTATCCTACACATAATATTTTAAAATCCAATGTCAGAGTATAGTAAAGGTTCCGGGGTCTTTTCGTCTTGTCGCGGTTAACCCGAGTCTTCACGGGTATCACAATTTCGCCGAGCCCCTTGCCGAGACAGCGATGCCATCGTTACAAGATTCGTGCGGGTCGGAACTTACCCGACAAGGAATTTCGCTACCTTAGGACCGTTCATTATGTTAGTCTACCTGTCACCAGGTAGTTCGGACTATATCTTCACCAGTATTTGGTGTCTGGCGTATAGTCTCTGAGGATTTCAAATTTCCTTAAGGATTTCTTCTTCTGAATATTTTCTTTTTCCACCATTGTTCATCTTTTTTCTGAGAATCAAGATTTCCCTCAGACCTTCTTCTGTAAGCTGTTTTCCTTCTTTTATGAGATGAACAATTCTTTTGAATTTTGAAAAGTCTTTTTTTTTCTTAGCTGACAGAAAGCCAAAACGTTCAAAGAAAGGGATTATATTCTCACAAAGGGAATTCAGGTTGTTTACCTCGTAATACCATATTCCATCCTGTCGTTGTCGCATAGTCCCGCATTTAAGATGTTTCTTAAACAAAGAAAGTATAACCGGGTCTCTTTGAGATATACTAAAACAGGGTGAGATTTTCCATCTGTGAGCATAATCATCCCTTTTCCTGAAAGCTATATTAAAACTGCCTTCACCGTCAGCAAAACCTGCAAGGTAATATCCGATACTGGGAGGAATATTTTTAACTTTGTAGCTCATAATTTCTCCCTGAGGAAATTTGATCTTTCCTGCTGATTATTTCTACCTGAACATTTTTACTGCCACCTTTATGTGACGAGTAGTTCAGGAATAACGAAATTTCCCAGCATATAGCCAGATTTTTTTACGTAACTACAGCGGTCCATTACTATAGTTACGGCCGCCGTTTACCGGGGCTTAGGTTCAGTGCTTCACCGCCTTGCGGCAGATAACACCTCTCCGTAACCTTCCGGCACCGGGCACTTGTCAGACCCTATACATCCTCTTTCGAGTTTGCAGAGTCCTGTGTTTTTGGTAAACAGTCGTGGCATCCATTTCACTGCGGCCTTTTCAACCCAGATTATGGTTAAATCTGGGCATACTCAGGCACCCCTTCTTCCGAAGTTACGGGGTTATTTTGCCGAGTTCCTTAGCAAGGGCTCACTCGCGCGCCTTAGGATATTCTCCCAGTCCACCTGTGTCGGTTTCCGGTACGGGTATCTGATATACTCCCTGCGAGGATTTTCTTGGAAGCGCAACTCGAACACTTCGCCTTTCCTTGCGAAAAGACTCGTACTCTGTGTTCTGCCTTAAGAACCAATGGATTTACCACAGGTTCAGCATCCCACATTGAACCGGCATATCCAGAAACCGGATGTTCTATTGCGCTCCGTCCCCCCTTCGGTAATAACGCATACCAGATAGGGCCGGAATATTAACCGGCTGTGCATCACCTACGCCTTTCGGCCTCGGCTTAGCTCCCGCCTAACCCTGGGCGGACGAACCTTCCCCAGGAAACCTTGGACTTTCGGCGTTCCGAATTCTCATCGGAATTTTCGCTACTCATGCCAGCATTCTCTCTTCCCTGACGTCTACCGTTCCTTACGAAACGGCTTCAACCACAGGGAATGCTCCCCTACCTTCAATCAACTATGCGCTGATTGAACCATAGCTTCGGCACCAGACTTGAGCCCCGTTGAATTTTAGGCGCAGGATCACATCGACCAGTGAGCTGTTACGCTTTCTTTAAAGGATGGCTGCTTCTAAGCCAACCTCCTGGTTGTCTATGCAACCCCACATCCTTCGACACTTAGTCTGGATTTAGGGGCCTTAGCTGATGGTCTGGGCTGAGTCCCTTTTGACTATGAAGCTTAGCCCTCACAGTCTCACTCCCGGTGAACAAATTGCGGAATTCAGAGTTTGATAGGACTTGGTCTGATGGAATCAAACCTTGCCCAGTCAGTGCTTTACCTCCGCAATTTTATAAACCGAGGCTGACCCTAAAGTCATTTCGGGGAGAACCAGCAATAACCAGGTTTGATTAGCCTTTCACTCCCATCCACAGGTCATCCGAGACATTTGCAACTGTCACCGGTTCGGACCTCCCCCTTCTGTTACGAAGGGTTCATCCTGCCCATGGATAGATCACCTGGCTTCGGGTCTACTAACGGTAACTAACGGGCGCTGTTAGCACCACTCGCTTTCGCTGCGGCTCCTCCACTTAAGTGGATTAACCTTGCTACCGCCAGTAACTCGCTGGCTCATTCTTCAATAGGCACGCCGTCATCCGCTACAAAAGTAGCAGACTCCGACTGCTTGTAGGTGCACGATTTCAGGTTCTATTTCACTCCCCTCCCGGGGTTCTTTTCACCTTTCCCTCACGGTACTGGTTCACTATCGGTCGAAGACATGTATTTAGCCTTGCCACGTGGTCGTGGCGGATTCCCACAGAGCTCCTCGGTTCCTCCGTGGTACTCAGGTGCCTGACGCATGCCTTTTGAGTTTTCGCTTACAGGGCTTTCACCTTCTATGGCTGATCTTTCCAGATCATTCGGCTAACCCAAAAGGTTGTGTCATGCTGGAAGTATAGCCACTTCCATGCCAGGTCCTGCAACCCCGAATGATGAACGCGGCTATGCTATAACATCATTCGGTTTGGGCTGTTCCCCTTTCGCTCGCCGCTACTCAGGGAATCAAATTTTTTTCTTTTCCTCCAGGTACTGAGATGGTTCACTTCCCTCGGTTCGCCTCCTGCCTTGCGACAGGATATCCACCTCGCGGTGGATGGGTTGCCCCATTCGGGAATCCCCGGATCACAGGTTGCTTGCACCTCACCGGGGCTTATCGCAGCTTGCCACGCCCTTCATCGCCAGTCTTCGCCAGGGCATCCATCGTACACCCTTATTAGCTTGGCCACAAATCCGAATTTTCAAAGATCAAAATTTTATAGCGCAAAAGATTATACCCTCGACATAAAATTCTGTCAAGAGGTATATTATTTTACTCAAGAAAAATTTTATGTCAAATCATCGAATCGCTCCATTAAAAACATGCATTTCTGGACTATTAAAAAAATTTTTGGGGCGGAGGAGTTAATAAAACAACAGGATCGTTCCACATAAAAATTCTTTATTGCATTTGGCCTTGAATATTAAGAAGTTCTTGTTCAGGTATCCTACTTCATGGTTAGAGATGCAACCAGAAGAAAAGACGTACTATCCACTGTAAAAACATTATACCTGGCCAGATCTATCCTGATGTTAAAATGGAAACACACGACAAAATGGTAGAGAAGATATTTTCTGTCAAGCCAGGAGGAAAAACAGAGCAGTGTTTACTAAACCAGTGGCATCATAACAGGAACAAAAAAAAACGCCGTTATGTTTCCACAAAATATGAAGTTCTGAACAGAAACACTTATGGATTTGCGGTCAAAAACGACTATAATCAGAACAAGCCTCCGGTCATCGATGCCGAACTTGATGTCTCGGTTTATTTACATATCCCGGGAAATCGATGGTAACCATTTTATTGATATCAGTAATGTAAAATTATTTGCTTGCGAATTTCTGCAGGGCTTGATAAAATAAATCTGGCAACTGCGGATATAAATGACGATTGCATTGTAGATATTTCAGATGTCATTCTGAGTTCTCAGAAAAACGATAGGATTAGATTAGGTTACTGTTGCCCCATAAATAAAAGAAATTCCAGTGAAACAACAAACATTTCCCGTTAATGCGAACCTCGGTCGTTAAATATTGAAAAGCCATTTTTGAAATCCTGCTGTAAAGTTTCGAACCTGCTTTACTACAAAGCATTGAATCGATTATATTTGAGAAAGAATAAATAATGTTTATCGAACTTAATCAAACGCTCAATAGACTTGCATATAAAAATTTTTTATGTATAATTTTTAATATATTACCGCCGGGATGGTGGAATTGGCAGACACGTACGTTTGAGGGGCGTATGCTTTACAGCGTGGGGGTTCGAGTCCCCCTCCCGGCACAAACGACAAGAGATTTTATACAATGGAAAAAACGCCTTTGTGGGAAGATCTGCTTTTGATCGCGTCCATATTCATGCTATGGCCAGCCGCTTTTAAACGTCCGCCATTGGTGTCAAACATTTTCCTGTTTATTGCTTTCATAGTCGTGTCCATAATTCTTGCAAGAAGGCTGAAAAGATTTCATTCGCTCAAGCAAAATGAAAACAAAACTGAATAAGAAAATTATCAAGTATGTCTTAATTTCTCTCAGCGCGTGCTTCTCTATATTATGTGTTTTCTGGACACAGATGCCTTACAATAAAGCCGTTCTGCTATGGAAGAAAGGGAACCATGAAAAAGCAATTTCCATCTGGACTGATGAAATCAAAAAGAAAAACGACATAAATTCTTATCAGAAATTGATTGAAGCATTCATAAATGCCGGGCACTTTGAAAAAGCAGATGAGCTAACTCAGCGCGCGTTAAGTTGCTACCCGAATTGCATTGATTTTTTGTTCTATTCAGCCATGATAAATTTCTATAAGGGAAATATTGAAGCAAGCCTGATACTCACAGATAAGGTAATAGAGAAAAATCAATACTTCCCGGAGGTGTATCTCCTGAGAGGATTGATATTTGAAAAACAAAACAATTTAAAAATGGCAAAACAGGAAATCATAAAAGAGTTAAACAATAATCCCGGTAATCGCCTGGCATGGGCAAAACTAAAGGAGTCAAAATATGCGAATACTTATTAAAACAATCTTTTTTTTCCTGTCAACCGCGTTGTGTCTTCATGCGCAGGAAAGCTCACTGCTAAAACATTTAAACTACTTTTCTTCACTGCCGGACAGAATTTCTGGAACAGATTCCTGTAATAAAGCGGCTGAATATATCAAAGAAACATTTCGTTCCATTGGTATAAAAAACATTCAAACAGAAACATTCAAAGTTGTTGTGCCAATTCAAGAGTACGCCCATATTTCAATAGGAAACAAAAAAATTCCGCTCGAATCACTCTGGCCGAATTCTGTTCGCACATGCACCACGCCACCAGAGGGAATAAACGGAAAAATTGTCTATTGTGACAGAACAGGATTAAAATCCATTTCTGGAAAGACAGTTTACGGCAACATAGTCGTTATGGATTTTAATAATGACAGTTTATGGTATGACGTGGCATCGTTAGGAGCAAAAGCGATACTTTTCATCGAACCAGATAAAACAACCAGAAGCGAAGCTGAAAAAAATTTCTCGTTAGTACCGCTCAATGTACCAAGATTTTTTCTGCGAAAACAATATGCAAAAGAAATTGTTTCCATTGCAGATAGAGGATTTGATGGAACAATCGTTGCAAAGGTGACCTGGCAAAATCTGCCTGCGCACAACATCTTTGCAACAATCGAGGGAACCGATCCTGAACTCAAAAAAGAAATTGTTCTGGTGCAAAGTTTCTATGATTCGATAAGCGTTGTTCCCACAATCGCCAATGGCGCGGAATCTTCGTGCGGGATTTCAGCTCTTCTTGAACTTGCGACATATTTTTCGAAGAATCCGCCGCGGCGTACTGTAATTTTCCTTGCAACATCCGGACATTTTCAGGGATCGAAGGGTATTGCTGAATTTATGTTGAACCATATGAGAACTTCTTCGCAGTTTAAGAACAAACTTGAAAGCCCCATTAATGCCAAATTTGTGTTTTGCCTTGACTTAACAAGCCAATCTGACCAGGTGGCTTTGTGGCACAACACTTATGAATTCAAATACCAGAGATTTCTTGCCCCCTTCGCAAAAAAACTTATTGAAGTTGGCAGAAATGAGTGCAAAAAGTTTGGTTATAATGGCGAACAGACCATTATCAATGGAGTAAGTCCTGAAAAAGGTATGAGCTGGTCAAATTTTCTTCCTGAAATAATTAAAACCGATGGAGAAATAGTTGTTTTTGCTGGATTCCCTTCCATTTCTTTCATTACAGCAAACGATGCGAGAAAATTAGTTGACACTCCTTTTGATAGTGTAGAAAATGTCAAAATTGACAACCTTCAAAAACAGGTAAACCTGATAAGAAGCATGGTTTCTCACGCATTCAATGACCCTGAATTTTTCTCGGGAGTTTCATTCAATATAAAAGATGTACTGGCAAGACTGACAGCAAGGGTTGTGAGGTTTGACCCAACAAAAAGTTTTGTCCCTAACGAGCCAATAAAAGATGCTCTTGTTCTTCCGCGTCGCAGTGCGCAATATATCAAATCATCTTATGGAGTAAGAGGCGACACAGTAGCAATGACAGATGAAAAAGGAGAGGCTGATATTGTTGGGTATCCGCTCGGGACAAGTTTTCTTTTACAAGCATACTGGGTAAACAAGGAATCCGGCGAAATTGAAATGGCCCCCGACTATGGCGTCCACGGCAGTGAACAATACCCAAATAATGTGGCTCTTGATACTTTGAGCAAGAAATGGCTTATTGTGCTGTTTAGATGTAAAGCGATCAATATGATAGGGCTCATAGACCCGCAGTATCTTACTCCAATAAACAAACTTGATGTTTTCGACCTTTCAAACAGCCTTCCGGAAGCATATTCATATTTTCTCGAAACATTCGCCGGTACCAAATGGAAATGGAGTTCATACAGCGAGCCTGTTGGCGTTGTTTTCGCAAAACCAGATACACATATAAAGATTGCGGGAAGATCAGGCCCGCTCGGAATTCGAGTACTTCTTTTAAACTCACAAATCACATCAGAAGATAAGACAAAAGCGGAAGGTTTCGGCTTCCCTGTAAATACAACCGATATTATAAAAGACCTGCCTTATCAAGCCGCAAGGGATATGCTTATACTGGACGCTTACAGGGTGGCAAACTTTAAAAGATACAACATAAAGAACGAACGGCTTGATATGCTTCAACAACAATCGAGAGATCTACTGAAAAAAGCGGAAAAAGCAAGAGATAGTAATGACTGGGAGTCGTTTTTAAGTTATTCAAGGCAGTCGCAAGCCATAGAATCCCGCGCATATCCAGATGTCAAAAGCACGGCAAATGATGTAATAAAAGGTGTTATTTTCTACTTCATGTTGCTACTGCCTTTTGCCTATTTTGGCGAAAGGCTTTTTTTCGGATTTACAAAACTTGAAAAAAGAATTGCGGGAATGGCCACGATTTTCATTGTCATTTACATTATTATGCGAATGGTTCATCCTGCTTTTAAATTGACCAGCGCTCCTGAAGTAATACTGCTTGCATTCGTGGTACTTGCTCTTTCAATAGTGGTAATTTCTATTGTCACATCCAAATTTGAAGAACAGATGCAGAAACTCAAAAAAGAAGGGTCCAGGGTATATCAAACAGATGTGGGAAGAATAGCAGCGGCTGGAACAGCGTTTTCTCTCGGTGTCGCGAACATGAAAAGAAGAAAAGTAAGGACAATGCTTACAGGAATAACGCTTATTCTGTTAACATTTACTGTTCTTTCATTTACATCAATCAAGTCTTTTATGAAATTCAACCAGATACTCAGGTATAACAAACCCCTTTATGAAGGCGTATTGTTGAGGGATAGGTCGTGGAATCCTCTAAATGAAATTGCTTATAAATATGTGGTGGACGATTTCCAGGGACATGGAGTCATAGCTTCGAGATACTGGTTAATAAACGAGGAACTTGAAAACAAAACATCAATTGAAATAAAAGCAGGACAGAGAACCTGTTATGCTTCAGGACTTCTGGGTCTTACGCCTGAAGAAAAAGAAATTACCGGGGTTGATAAATGCCTGAAAGCAGGTTCCTGGCTTGAACCAGATGAAACAAATGCGATAATATTGCCTGATAAGATCGCCACAGAACTTGGCATCAACCCACAGGATATCGGAAAAGCGCAGGTGATAGTATATGGCCAACCCCTTGTTGTAAAAGGAATTCTCGACTCTAAGAAAATGAGCGAAATAAAAGATCTGGACGATGAATTTATTACTCCTGTAAATTTTGCATCACTGCCCTCAAAAGAGCTCAGCAAAATCAAAATGGAACAAACAGCACAGGTCTTCGGCTCAGTCGAAAAACTTGAAAGTTTTATTCATATCGAACCAGCGAATATTCCGATTGTTCCTGTAAAAATAGTAAAAGATTTCGACGGCACATTGCAATCTATCGCAGTAAGGTTTTACCCTGAAGAAAAGGTTACAGAAATTGTCGAATCCTTTATCTCAAAACTCGCCGCAATTCTTTTTGTGGGACACCAGAATAAGGTAACCGTTTACAGCAGTATCGGTCTAACTTCACTTTCAGGTTTAAGCAACCTGATCATTCCAATCCTGATTGCAGCGATGATTGTTCTCAACACAATGTTAGGATCAGTGTATGAAAGAATAAAGGAAATTGGCACATACAGTGCGGTTGGCCTCGCTCCCGTACATGTTGCATCCCTTTATCTCGCAGAATCAGGCGTGTTTGCCGTAATGGGCGCAGTTGGCGGATATTTGCTGGGACAGATGATTACAAAGTTTTTAATAGTTACAGGACTTTTGCACGGACTTATACTCAATTATTCTTCATTGTCGGCAGTATTTGCGACGATAATTATTATAATCACAGTAATGCTTTCCACAATTTACCCTGCTAGAAAAGCATCTCAAATGGCAGTTCCAGATGTGACAAGGCGATGGATACTTCCCGAACCAAAGGGAGACCTGTGGAAATTTGAATTTCCATTTACGGTCAGCGAAATAGAAGTTGTGGGCCTTTCAACCTTCCTGACTGAGTATTTCAACTCATATCAGGATGTTTCACTCGGCAATTTCTATACCAGCGATACAAAATTCACCTGCGATAAAACTTCTCCTGAAAAGTATACCTACATTATTGAAACAAATATCGCGCTTGCTCCTTTTGACCTTGGCGTGACACAGAAAATAAAAATTATAATGTCTCCTATGGGACAATACAATTTCTACACCATAAACCTTGAAATCACGAGAGAAAGCGGAGAATCTTCTGACTGGAAAAGATTGAACAGAAGATTCCTTGATGGCATACGTAAACAATTCCTTGTCTGGAGAACTGTTAGCATAGCAATAAAGAAAGATTACGATAAACAGGGTAAAACAGTGCTCGGTCTATCTCTTTCTTCATAAAGGGGATGCAAATGAACGATAAAAATATTCCTGATTTAAGGCCAGAAATGCTGGAAGAATTTCGCGAAGGTTTTGGAATAAAAGCAATTATCGCCGCGCTTTTTATCGGATTTATTATGCTGCCTGGCGCGATATACTTAGGTTTAATCACAGGCGGTGGCTTGGGCGGAGCGGCGCAATGGGTAACAGTTATTCTTCTTGTGGAAATTGCAAAACGTTCATTTGTTCCACTGAAAAAACAGGAGATTTATATACTATACATACTGGCAGGCGCGGTTGCCGGCGGTGGCACAATACTTGGAACAGCCGGACTAACAATTCATGGCGGAGCGTTCGGCGAACTAATATGGCGACAATACTTTATTCAATCACACTACGCCCATTCGTTCGGCATCGCAGACAAAATACCGTCGTGGGTTGTGCCTCCTGCAAATTCAGAAGCAATCTTCAAAAGAACTTTCTTTGATCGAGAATGGTTAAAACCAATTATAATTATAATAGTATTCGCTTTCCTCATAAGAATTACTCAGTTCACCCTTGGTTATGTAATGTTCAGAATCACCAGCGATAGAGAAAAACTTGCCTTTCCAATGGCTCCAGTAGCTTCTGAGGGCGCCACAGCCCTTGCCGAAGTTTCAGGAAAAACCGAAAGCTGGAGATGGCGCGTATTCAGTATCAGCGCAATGCTCGGCATCATCTACGGCGCGTTTTATGTGGTAATTCCGACTATTACCGGACTTCTTATGACAAAACCATTCCAGCTGATTCCGATACCCTGGGTTGATTTTACAGCGCAGATTGGTTCAAAAGCACCGGCGGCTATGTTTGGCTTGATAACAGATCTCGGAACAATACTTGCTGGTTTTGTGCTTCCATTCTGGGTTGTGATCGGCTCGGTAATATCTTCAATACTTGCCCAGGTCGTAGCAAATCCGATTCTTTACCACGCTGGTATCATCAAGAACTGGCAACCCGGAATGAGTGTTGTTCCAACTTCAATTTCAGTGAGTATGGACTTCTGGATAAATGCGACAATAGGCGGAGGAATATGCGTGGGACTTATAGGCATATGGAAAACAATTACTGCAATGAAAAAAAGGAGAAAAACAGCGGAAAAAGAAACATTGCCAGAGGGAAGAGGAGATTATCCAATTTCTGTTGCTCTTGGATTATGGGTAATTTCAACTATTTGCTTCATTATCCTTACGCATATTCTTGTTCCTGAATTTCCTGTCTTTATTTTTATACTTTTTGGATTTGTATTAACTCCGTTTTTAAGCTATACATCCGCAAGAATGTATGGAATTACAGGAGTTCATACAGGAGTATCTTTTCCCCTTGTAAGAGAAGCCAGCTTTATATTCAGCGGATACAAAGGCGCTGCGATCTGGTTTTCACCGATTCCATATTTTGATGTGGGCGGAATGAGTCAGGCATTCAAACAACTTGAACTCACACGAACCAGATTCACAAGTTACTACAAAGCAGAATTTACGGCACTTGTTATAATGTTATTCTGCAGTTTTCTGTTCTGGTCAATTATATGGCATCTCTCGCCTATTCCCTCAGCAACATACCCATATGTTCAGAAAATGTGGCCATTGAACGCAATAACACAAAGCCTGTGGATCAGCACCACGCTTGGAGAATCCGGGTCAAGTTACATAATAAAAGCAATAAAACCATTTTATTTTATGTCCTTTGCTGTGGGGGGTATAATACTTAATGCGATTCTTGGAATACTTAAAGCTCCAGTCGCTTTCTTTTATGGACTTATTGGCGGCGTATCAATGTGGCCGCATTCAACCATTCCGCTTTTCGCGGGAGCGCTGCTTGGAAGATTCTATTTCGCAAAGAAATTCGGTGCAGAAACCTGGAGAAAATATACGCCAATAATACTTGCCGGATACACCTGCGGGGTTGGACTGATAGGCATGGTTTCCATAGCAGTCGCGCTTATAGCAAAAACCATCTATCAGATCATCTTCTGACGAACAAAATATATTCTGAATATCCAGAATGCACCGATAAGAAAACAAATAATGCCATATATCTGGGTTTGATAAAATCCTGTCGCTGAAGGAATTAAATCTCCACGAAATTGGTCAATCCAGTACCTCAAGGCGCCAAAAAAAATAAAATACCACGCTGTAATTTCGCCATCTTTCAATTTATCTCGGGAAAACAAGTAAAGAAAGAAAAAAATAACCATATCTCCAATTAAATAATATATCTCAGTAGGATGGACAAAATCTTCAAGAAATGGAAATTTGACAGAAAACCAGTGAGTCGACGGCTTCCCGTAGCAACACCCGTGAAAAAAACAACCAACCCTGCCAATCGCCTGGCCAAGCGGCACAAACAAAGCAACCGAATCAACGATCTTCAATACATTCGTACCCGTTTTTCTTGCGGAAAAAATCAACCCCAGAATACCGAATATTATTCCGCCCTGAATCGCAAGACCTCCGTTGCGAATCATTAAAATTTCAATTGGATTGCGCAAATAATAGTGAAAATATGAAAGCACGTGTACAAGTCGCGCTCCAATGATGCCGAAAATAACAGTATAGAAAATCATAATGTTAGTTACGCTATCAGGATAACCAATTCTACGCGCCCTGCGTTGGAAAAGAAAACTCGCCGTAATAACACCCAGAGCGACAAATATTCCATACCAGTAAACAATAAAATTGCCTATCTTAAAACATACCGGATGCATCTTTTCTCCTTGAGTAAAATAATACAAGAAAGGCTATTCCGCAAACAATGAACGTGTCAGCAAGATTAAAAACCGGCCATACTCGAAAATCAATAAAATCAATAACACCCCGGTGGATTATTCTATCCACCAGATTTCCAAGGATTCCTCCGCTGATCAACCCAAAGCAAAAAACTGGAAACACGGGCAATGCTGTTTTCTTTTTGTGCATATAAACTATAATAAGTCCAAGCGCAATGATAGAAGCAAAAATCAGAACAGGAAGATAAACAGGACTATCGAGAAAGCCGAAACATATTCCAGGGTTTTTTATGTTCGTAATATGAAGGAAGCGAAACACTTCAAACGAAGAATTCTCGGGTATCATAAACAGAATTATAGCTTTGCTGATTCTATCCAGCACAAAAGCCGCCAGGAAACCTGAATAAAAAAAAATCAATGTCCCTATCCCTGTCTTCCTTCCTCTTTTTCCTGCGCTTTCTGACATTGAATACACAATTTAGCATATGGAACCGCACGCAATCTTGCCTTTGGAATAGGCTTGTTGCAGGATTCGCACACGCCATATTTTTTTTCTTCGATTTTCTTCAAAGATTCTTCTATCTTCTCTAACAACGCAAGCTCCGAAGAGGTAAGATTCAGATCGAGATCCTTTTCAAAAGCATCGGTACCAAGATCTGCAATATGTGTAGGAACTCCAGAGCTCTGAGCAATATTACCTCTGGAACTCTGTTGAGTATTTTCTTCAAGGTGCGTGATACTTTTCAATATCCTTTCCTTCTCTTTAAGAAGCGCATCTTTAAAAACTTTCATTTCTTTTTTATTCACAACACCCCCCTTCAAATGTCAACAATAATATATGTCTGAAACAAATCGCCGATCTTTTCAATCTTTAATCTGTGATAGGTTACTGCTTTAACCTCGCGTTCTATCAAATTAAACTTGCAGCCAACCATATCACATTTAAGATTACTTACTTTTTTCAGGCACTTTATATTAATCAAAAACTTTGTAAAAATCAAGTGATGCTTCATGGCAAGAAAAAGAAGATTATTCAGAAATAAAACAAGAAGGCCTTCAATAGAACCTGAAAAACAATCCATTTTTTTCTTGATTGTTATATCTTCTAATTTATCGCCGGGTTTCAGTATATCGTAAAGCCCCTCAGCCGCATTAACAAAAAGGGCTGAAAGTGTTTTTCCATAAACCCTCAGAGCAATATCCGCAGGATGTTCAATATAATCAAATTTCTTCTGTTTCCCGGACAATTGCGACATCAGCAATACGATCTCCCTGATTAAGATTTATAAGTTTAACACCAAGAGTGCTGCGACCAACCCTCCTGATCTCATTAACCGGTAACCTTATAATCATTCCTCCCATTGTCAATACAATAACCTCATCATCTTCCTTAACCATTTTTGTCTTAACAACATAACCGGTTTTACTGTTAACTTTCATATCAATAACACCCTTGCCGCCCCTTTTCTGTCTTCTGTAATACTTAACATAAGTCCTCTTCCCGGAACCGTTGGAAGAAACAGTCAGAATTTCTTCAGTTGGATTTTCAGAAGGGAAGACCTGTCCGCCAACAACCTCATCCTTTGAATTTTTGAACCTTATTCCAATGACGCCCATGCCTGTTCTGCCTATGGGCTTTACCTCGCGTTCGTTGAATCTTATGCAAAAACCGTATTTTGTAAACAGCATGACATCCTGATTTCCATCTGTGAGTTTCAAATCAATCAACCTATCATTATCTTTCAAAGAGATACCTATAATTCCGCCTTGCCTTGGCTTGCTATAAGCGGCAAGAGCCGTCTTTTTTACTATTCCGTTTTTCGTGATCATCAAAATATATCTGTCAACAGAAAAATCAGAAACAGGTATAACAGAGGCAATTTTCTCCTCATTTTGAATTTTGAGAAGATTAACAAGCGGTTTTCCCCTGGCAATCCGACTGGCTTCAGGAATTAAGTAACCCTTCAGCCAGTAAACCCTTCCATTTTCAGTGAATATTAACAATTGATCTATGGTTGAACATATAAAAACATGTCTGACGAAATCGTCTTCCTTTGTCCCTGCCCCAAGAATGCCCCGTCCACCACGTCGCTGCCTCCTGTATGTTTCAAGCGGCAACCTTTTTATATAGCCGTGAGAAGAAACTGTAACAACAATGTCTTCGGGTCTGACAAGGTCTTCGTCGCTCAATTCTTCTATTGGAGAGCCTATTTCAGTTCTTCTTTTGTCAGCGTACTTATTTTTTAATGCCTTTAATTCTCCTTCTATAATTGCATCAACCTTTTGCTTGCTCGCAAGAATTGCTTTTAACTCAGCAATTTTTTTATTCAGGTCTTCCAGCTCTTCCTCTATCTTATTCCTTTCAAGTTTGGTAAGTTTTCCAAGCGGTAACGCTAAAATGGCGTCAGCCTGCTTCTGAGTAATGTGAAACTGTTTCATCAATTTTTCACGAGCTTCCTCAATGCTGCCAGAATTCCTTATTAATGAGATTACTTTATCAATGTGATCAACAGCAATTTTCAACCCAAGCAAAATATGATGCCGTTCCTCTGCCTTATGCAGTTCAAAACGAGTCCTTCGTTCAACCACATTCCTTCTGTGTTCCAGAAACAGACAGAGCATTTCTTTAAGAGTAAGAAGCTTTGGCTGCCTGTTTACAAGAGCAAGATTGATTATTCCGTAAGTTGTCTGAAGTTGCGTATGCGAATAAAGCTGGTTTACGATAATATCTGTGTTTTCTCCTTTTCTAACCTCAAGAACTATTCTTATTCCTTCTTTGCTTGATTCATCCCTGACATTGGTAACTCCGCCTATTTTTTTCTCTTCCACCAGCCTTGCGATATTCTCAACAAGAGACGATTTATTTACCTCATATGGAATTTCTGTAATAATAACATTGTCATGGTTCTTGACCTCTTCAATTTCAACCTTGCCTCGAATTGTAATAATACCCTTTCCCGTGCTATAGGCTTCAAAAATGCCCTGATTTCCGCATATCACCCCGCCAGTTGGAAAATCAGGACCTGAAACAAATTGCATAAGTTCTTCAATCGT
Organism: Candidatus Omnitrophota bacterium; assembly: GCA_023819255.1. Taxonomy (GTDB): domain Bacteria; phylum Ratteibacteria; class UBA8468; order B48-G9; family DTJG01; genus DTJG01. Next base: position 12,035 of record JAMWBU010000024.1, on the reverse strand, counting down.
GCAATCAGGTTTTTTCAACATCAATATCAAAGCATCGCAAACCTCGCCAAGGTTATGTGGAGGAATGTTTGTAGCCATACCCACCGCAATACCGGAAGAACCGTTAATCAAAAGATTCGGAACCTTAGACGGAAGAACCACCGGTTCAACAAGAGATTCATCAAAATTAGGCATAAAATCCACTGTATCTTTGTCAATATCCGCAAGAATTTCCATAGAAATCGGGCGCAGCCGTGCTTCGGTATACCTCATCGCCGCCGGAGGGTCTCCATCTATTGAACCAAAGTTTCCCTGACCATCGACAAGAATATATCTTAATGTAAAATCCTGCGCCATCCTCGCAACGGATTCATATATGGGAGAATCTCCATGGGGATGATATTTTCCCATGACTTCACCCACAATACGAGCGCTTTTTTTGTATGGTCTGCCAGGTTCAAGGCCGAGTTCCATCATCGCATAAAGAATTCTTCTGTGAACAGGTTTTAATCCATCTCTTACATCAGGAAGCGCTCTACCAATGATTACGCTCATGGCATAATCAAGGTAGGAATTCTTCATTTCGACTTCAATGCCCACCGGTGTTATTTTTTCTTTCTGTTGTTGGTACCTTTCTCTGTCATCCACGGCTCCTCCTTAAATATCAATATTTTTCGCTTCGAGCGCGTAACTCTGAATAAACTGTTTGCGTGGTTCAACCTGCTCGCCCATCAAAATCGTAAAAATTTCCTCTGCTTTTGCCGCATCATCCAGCGAAACTTTCAACAGCCTTCTTGTTGCTGGATTCATCGTAGTTTCCCACAGCTGCTCTGGATTCATCTCCCCCAGTCCTTTGTACCTCTGCACTGTTACGCCTTTTTTCCCGTTTTCTTTCACAACATCAAAAAATTGTTCAAAAGATGTTTTTTCATTATTTCCATCGCGCGAAATTACAAAAGTTTCCTCCCAGAATTTCTTCGATAAACCAAGGCTGTTTATCTCTGAAAAAAGCTTTTCACATTCCCTGCGTTCAAATATTTCTATCAACTGATAGTTCCCGACAAAAAGATTCTGGTTATTAAGCTGGTTTTTATCCATAAACTCCGAAAGCTCCTTGTCGGAATAAAAATAATGCTGATCTCCGTTCAACGTAATCGAATAGCTGGGCAGTCCGCCTGACTTTGCGTCCACAAGAAGAAAGTATTCTTTTATATCAAGTCCGCGTTTTTTTAACATTCTACCAAGTTCGCCAAATCGCTTTGAAAGTTTCGCAATCTTCTTAACCTCATTCACTGTGAGATTTTTCTTTTGAGAGATTGTATGAACTTCAAGTTTCTCGCTGCCAAGATTGAGAAGTATGTCTTCCATCTCCGTCTCGCTTTCGATATACGCCTCTTTTTTTCCCCTCTTTATCTTGTAAAGAGGTGGTTGGGCTATATAGCAATATCCCTGCTTGATAAGCTCTGGCATCTGTCTGAAAAAGAAAGTAAGAAGCAATGTTCTGATGTGAGCGCCATCAACATCGGCGTCTGTCATAATTATTATTTTGTTATAACGGATTTTTGAAATATCGAATTCCTCGCCGTATCCCGCGCCAATGGCACTGATTGTCATTCGTATTTCGTTATTGCTGAGGACCTTGTCAAGCCTTGCCTTTTCAGTGTTTATGATCTTTCCTCTCAAAGGCAGAATTGCCTGAAAAGTTCTATCTCGTCCCTGTTTTGCGCTGCCTCCTGCAGAATCGCCCTCAACAATAAAAAGCTCGCGCAACTTTGGATCTCGAACCGAGCAATCAGCAAGTTTTCCAGGAAGATCTCCGCCCTCAGCAAGTTTCTTTCTGGTGAGATCCCTTGCTCTTCTCGCGGCTTCCCTCGATTTCAAAGCAGTAATGGCTTTGTTTAATATATCCCTGGAGGCATCCGGGTGTTCCTCAAGAAAAGTATATATCCTGTCAAAAGTAACACTTTCGACAAACGGCTTAACTGTCGAATTGCCAAGCTTTGTTTTTGTCTGGCCTTCAAATTGCGGATCAGGTATTTTCAGGCTGATGACCGCGGTTAAACCTTCCCTGACATCTTCTCCGCCAAGCGTAGTATTCGAATCAAGTATCTGGTTTTTCTTTCCGTACTCATTAATACTTCTGGTCAATCCTGCTCTAAAACCGGTAAGGTGCGTTCCACCCTCTCTTGTATTAACATTATTCACAAATGAAAGAATTGTTTCATTGTAACCGTCATTATATTGAAAAGCCACTTCTATCTCCATGTCATTTTCAACCTTCTTAAAACAATATGGAGGTGAAAACAACGAGGTTTTGTTTTTATTTAGAAATTCAACAAATGAAATGAGTCCGCCGTCAAACTTGAAAATTTCACTTCTTGATTGTCTTTCATCTTCAAATTTGATCGTTACTGATGGATTCAAAAACGCCAGTTCTCTCAATCTGCTTGCGAGAATATTGTCATCAAACACAACTGATTCAAAAATTTCAGTGTCAGGCTTAAATGTGACCGTTGTACCTGTTTCTTTTGTTTTTCCTACAACAGTCAACTCTGAAACAGGTTTTCCCTTCTCATATTTCTGATGATAAATTTTCTCATCTCTTCGAACCTCGACCTCAAGCCATTCTGAAAGAGCGTTGACAACTGACACTCCCACTCCATGAAGTCCGCCAGATACTCTATATGCCTTTCTATCAAATTTACCTCCCGCGTGAAGCATTGTCAGAACAACTTCAAGGGCAGGTTTATTTTCTGTTTTGTGTATGTCAACGGGTATTCCTCTCCCGTTATCAGAAACAGAGACGCTATTATCAACATGTATTACGACAGAAATCTCGGAACAATATCCTGCCATTGCCTCGTCAATACTGTTGTCGACAACTTCGTACACAAGATGGTGCAATCCAAAAGTTGATGTGTCTCCAATGTACATTGCAGGCCTCTTGCGAACAGCTTCAATGCCACCGAGCACCTGTATTTTCGTTGCGTCATACCTGGTTACAGCTCTCTCTTTCTCCATAAAAATTCCCCTCCTTTTTTATCTTTTAATTGTATCATTTTTTGAAAGCAAGGTCAAGCGCGCGATTGATTCTCGCAATTCATCTAAAATAAAAAAAATCAAATACTTAGAAAGGTAATGTTTCCTAAAAGTATTTTTCCCTGAAAAAATTAGTTCCTGAAGGTAAAAAATCAGGAGGGTTGTAATACATTTGAAGAATTTTCGCAAGATACAACTGGCGGTAAGTATTGAAAATAAAGCCATCTCCATAGATAAAATAAAATTTCGCGCCACGAATGTCAATATGGTCTATATTGACTGTCTTAAAATAATTTAAGAATTTCTCGGCATCTCTTTTGTTGAGAGACACTATAAAAAAATCTCTTCCATCAAATTTTTTGAAATCATTTATATAGTCATAATATCTTCCGCTTCTTGACATAGAACCAAACAGAACAAATTCTTTCTTGCAGTAATAGGACAAAACAGAAGTTTCAGTGTATCCCGTGGAAGCAAGTATTCTCCTTTTTGATTCTCTGTTAATTGCTTCGCACAATTCTACGGGTTCTTTGAACATAACAATTTGAGGATATTTTTCCCAGGACTTAAAAACATCAGTCGGAATAGAAACCAGTACAAGCACAACCATTACAATTGCTATGGAGAGATAAAAAGCATGCCGCGCGGCTCTATCGAGAATATCCTGACGCATAGAAATCGCAAACATAAAGAAAAAAGGCAAAAAAGACGCTGTCCAGTGAAGGCCAATACTTTTTATAAACGAAAGGACAGAAAAAAATACCTGAGGAATTATAAAAAAATACCAGAAGAACTTCAGATTCAGACTATCCCTCCTTATTCTGTTCCATAAAAATCCATTTTTGATAAAAATGATAGCAAGAAATGGAGTCATCAAAACAATCTGTTCAATCGCGTAAACAATGAATGAAAGGAAATTAAAAGATAAATTTTTGTTTCTAAAAAAAAGGTTAAACATAATATTTAACCAGCAGTTATCATAGTTCCAGAGCAGGTTGATAAATATCAATGGAAGGGCTGAAAGAAGCGAAATCGCGGTGATTTTCCATAAAGGTTTTTCTCTATAAATAAAACAAATAAAAAGCACAGAAAAACCAAACAGGACAGAAAAATATTTTGAAAGAAATGCGCAGCCCCAGAAAAAACCCGACAGCGCGGCATACGGCAACCGATTTTGTTTGAAAGCCCTGTAAAAGAAAACTCCTGCGAGAAAAGTAAAAAAAATCAAGGGGACATCATTGACGCTCAGAATATTCAAGATGCTCACAGGCGACAGGAGAAAAATTGAAGCGCAAAGATACGCCTTATTCTCATCAATTTCCTTTAGAACTCCTACCATAAAAACAGACATAATAACAACGGAAATAACAGGAAACATTCTGTATATGAAAATGTCGTTGCCAGCGAAAGAAAACAACCACATAATCCAGCCAATCATGGGCGGGTGTTCATAGTACCCATAGTTTAAATGTTTAGCCCAGATTATAAAGTAGGCCTCATCGCCAGAAATCGGCACAATTTTTGCCATCAATAACCTGGCAAAAGTTGAGATTCCGAGGACCCATATGAAAAATTTTTTCGTCTCCATGCCCTATATTATAAAACAAAAAACGTTTATATTTTCAAAGATAAAAAAGGGTCGGGAAAATTTTTGCCTTTTCTCCAGAATTCCACTTTGTAAAAAGGGAAGCGGTTTTTGGTTTTGCTCTATTTCCGAATGGAAGTTGTTATGATACTGAAATTGAACACTGCGATTTTGAATTCAAACTCGTATCACTTCGTCTGTCTTGTCTTTCTCAGCGAAGCTCTGCTTGCCTTACGCATCACAAGATTTAAAGGGAAGAATATTAAAGACCTTTTGCTAAAATTAAATGTTCGTCGGAATATTGAATTATATGAAGATATTTTTTCCCTTGCCTGATAATAGCCCTCCTGCAGTTGCTCAACACTTAATAATTTTGGTTTAAAAACGACTTCGCCGCAGGTATACTTTGACCAATCGCGTTCAAATATTCTTTTCTCCTCATCTAATTTTTTGTATAGTCGAGTCCCGGGCAAAGGAGTAAGAATAGAAAAACTGGCAAGCTCAATCCTGTTTTCTTCGATAAAATCAATTGTTTCATCAAAAACATCTTTTGTGTCAGAATCAAAACCAAATATAAAGGCGCCAATGACGCCTATGCCGTGATCATGAAGCCGCTTGATTCCTTCTTTATACTCATTGACACGATTTATATTCTTTCCTACCTGTTTCAAGCTATCGCTGAAAATGGATTCGAAACCAATGAAAAGAGCCTTGCATCCGCTTTTTGCGGCAAGTTTCAAAAGTTCCGCGTCCCTTGCTATTATTATTGAAGCCTGAGAAAACCATCGCACTTTAAGAGGAATCAGGGCATTGAAAAGTTCTCTGGCATAATCCTTCTGCCCGGCAATATTGTCATCAACAAAAAAAATAACGGATCTGTTTTTCAAAAGTTTAACCTCTCTTATTATGTCAGGTATCGGACGGGTCCGATATGTGCGGCCAAAAAAATCCGAAACACTGCAGAAATCGCAGTTAAAAGGACATCCCCTTGTTGTTTGAACAAGGTCCATCTCTCTGTAGTACCTGTTACCGAATAATAGATCCCTCCTTGGCAAAGGAAGATTTGAAAGAGACAATTTCTCAGAACAACCGTAAAATTTTTGCAATCTTCCGGCTTTAAAATCAGCCAACAATTTATCCATTACTCCTTCTGCTTCGCCAATAACAACAGCGTCAGAATGCAAAGATGCTTCTTCAGGAAGCGCAGATGGATGTATTCCGCCCATAATAACAGGGACCTTCCTCTTTCTGAATTCATCCGCAATCTCATATGCACGGGCAGCAGTGCAGGTTATGCTTGTTATACCCACCATATCCACTTTTTCATTGAAATCAATTTTATCAATGCTATCATTGATTATTCGAATATCCGTATCTGGCGGAAACAAGGCTGCCACAGTTATCAGGGTCAATCTTGAAAATTGAATTGCTTTATCTCTTGCTGTGACAGACATCACAGGAGACCTTGGCGAAATTAAATTGACTCGCATAATGTAAATATTATCTATTCTGGGGCCAACATGTCAACAGGAAGGCGAATTTTTTGAAAACTCGCGAGTTGTTATAAAATATGTTTTACTGACAGAATAAAACACCCGGATATTTATTTAAAACAGCAGAAACAAAGGAGAACAATGGAGAAAAAAATCAAGGTTGGCATAATTGGAGCAGGATCGAGAGCAAAATTTCAGACAACCGCTGTGAAAGAAAGTAACGCAGGCGAACCATCAATCGTATTTTCTCCATTCGCCGATGAAGCAAAAGGTTTTTCAGAAAAATATGGTTTAAAATGGACCGTTTCTCTTGATGAGGTTTTAGAAAATCCAGAAATATCCGCTGTAACTATCTCGACACCAAATGCTACCCACTACCCGATCGCCAAAAAAGCCCTCGAGAAAAACAAAAATGTCCTTGTTGAATATCCGCCTGCATTAAAACTACAGGAGATTGACGAACTGATAGACATCGCAAAGGGAAAAAAATTAGTTTACTGGGTAAGCCTTACGCAGTTGCTCGAGAATCCGCATTACACAATAAAGAAAAAAATAGAGATGCTGGGAAAGCCAGTTCTTTCTCATTACACCTACATAGCTTCTTCGATTGGAAGCTGGTACGCAAATCCTGAACTCTGCGGTCCGATTTACACCTGGCAACATTTCCACTTCGTAACCCAATTACTTGACATTGACAGAGAACCAGAAGATGTCTGCGCATTCAAGAATATTAAATACGATGCTGATGGAAAAATGCTATCCACTTGCTCAACAATGCTGTTGAAAATGGCTTCAGGACACATGTCAACAATTGAATTTGCAATGGGAGCCACAAACGCTGGTGAATTCAAGATCAAATTAGCTGGTGAAAATGGCATCTTCTATTTTGATAACAAGCTCTATTTCATCAATAAAAAGAACGGACAGAAAGAAATCGAAATGGAAAAAAGCAGTTTAGCATCAGACACTGCCAATTTTTTAAAAGTGGCAGGTGAAGGCGAAACATATATTGCCACTGCTTTAGAGGCAAGGAAAATACTTTGTGTTTGCTTGAATGCCGATATTTCGGCAGAGCAAAAGATGGTTATGAAAATAAAAGAATCGTAAATGGAACAGATTCCTGATAAAACAGAAATAATAGTTATTGGTGCAGGTCTTATGGGTTGTTCTATCGCTTATCAGCTTTCCAGAGAAAAAAAAGAAGTTCTGGTGTTTGAGAAAAGAAATATTGCATCAGGCGCAAGCGGCAGAAACGGAGGCCAGGTAATCCAGCTTGAGGGTAGAGATAAAAACCCAGAAACCATCAAGAAGCGTCTGGAAGTTGTGAAAGAAAATAATAAAATACTGAAACATCTTGAGAAAGAATTGAATTTTCAACTTGAATATCAGAGAATCGGAAGTCTCGACATTGCATTAAACGAAGAAGAATGGAAGGACATAAAAGAAACAGTAAAAATCCAGAAACAAGCAGGCGATGAAGAAATAGAACTATTAAGTAAAAAAGAAGTTCTTAAGATGTGTCCAACGCTGACAGAAAAGGTATTTGGAGCAAGATACAGAAAATCAGATGGAACAATAAACCCATTTTTTCTCACGCATGGATTCGCTTTCAACGCAATGAAAAACAGGGCAAGAATTTTCACACACAGCCCTGTGAAAAGAATTGTCAATGAGCATGGAATGGTTAAAGGCGTCGAACTCGAAACAGGAAAAATGATTAGATCTGAAGTTGTGATAAACGCCACAAACGCATGGTCTCACTTTTTATGCCCGGAGATTGATATCTTACCTCTACGACAGGTTGCTGTTGTTACTGAACCTGTCGCTGACCTACCCGTATATCCGATGGAAGCATTTATAGACGGAGACGCCATTTTCACAACCACCCAGACAAAAAGCGGTAACCTCGTAGCAGGTGGATTCAAAACGCAGGCAAGGAAAAGAAACCTGCATTATGATGAATCAGTCGAACCCATTGAAATTGCGGGCAGTTCTGCAATTTTCAAACGAGTTTTCAAAGGGCTTAAAGATATTTGCATCATCCGTTCATGGAGCGGCACAATGGCAGTCACAGGAGACTGTCTGGCCTGCATCGGAAAATATCCGGAAACAGAAAATCTTTATATAGCGGCCGGATTTTCTAACGGTATGGCTTATGGTCCTGTAGTTGGGAAACTGATCGCTGAACTTGTTGTTTATGGAAAAACATCAATTCCAGTTGATATTTTTTCGCCACATAGATTCTACAAAAAACAAATTGACTGGCCTGAATTTTATAATTACACTGTACTGGCTGAATTTTTCGCAAGGGTATGAGATGAATCACATTGAGCTGGTAAAAAGAAGCATTGAATTTAATAGCCCGGATTACCTGCCGATGGAACTGGTCGATGTCCCTGGAATTTACAACGCGTATGGAACGCTTGATCCTGAAACTGTCACCTATATACCAGGCACAGAAAACTTTGATTCCGGGTGGGTGACCTATCACTGGACATTTTCTCAGATGGGAAAAACAAAAGCAGGAGAAAATCTAAGAAAGGATGAATGGGGCGTTATTCAAAAGATACCTCTGGATGAGCATTCAACATATATTATAGAGCATAGTCCTTTTGCTGAAAGTAAAGAAATAAAAAATTATAAGTTCCCATCCCCTGAAATCACAGAACCCTTTTTTGAAAAAACCTCTGAAATTATCAGGTCGCGATACGCTGACAGATTCATATGCGGATACATTGACCCGGGCGCTTTCCTCATCGCCTACAATATCTTTGGTTATCAAACATTCTTCATAAAACTCTCGGAAGACATAAAGCTTGTGATTGAAGTGATAGACAGAATTTTTCAATATCATCGCGCGTTAATTTCGAAATGGAAAAAGGCAGGAGCCCATATGGTCAATGTTATCGATGAAATCGCTGGAAACAATGGCTTGTTTTTCAGCCCTGAAATATGGCGAAAGCATTTCAGACGTTTCTATGAGGATTTATTCAAGCATATACACCAGGAAAATATGTATACCGGCCTTCTTTTCGATGGAGATATAAGAATTATACTTGACGATGTGTTAAAAATGGAAATCGATGTCCTTCAGTTTGTTCAACCCAATGTCGTCGGCATAAAAACACTAAGAGAAAAAGTCAAAGGCAAGAAATGTTTGAAATGCAGCGTTGATATGATGAGCACGCTTGCATGTGGAACGCCGGAAGATGTGGAAAAAGAAGCAGAAATTCTTGTGGGAAATCTTAATTCAAAAAAGGGCGGCTTTATATGCAATGTTCTGCGATGGCATAGACCGCAATATCCTGTAAAAAATGTCATTGCATCAGTTGAAACTTTCAACAAATACAGAAGAAAATGAAAAAAAACGATCTCAGAATTTACGACCATCCAATTCTCGGGAAACTGCCTGAAAAGAAAAGAGTTTCAATTTATTTCAATGGAAGAAAATTGATAGCTTATGAAGGAGAAATGATTGCGGCAGCTCTATACGCAAACGGCATAAGAGCGCTGAGAAAAACAGAAAAATTCAAGCAAACGCGGGGAATCTTTTGCGCAATCGGAAGATGCACTGACTGCGTTATGACAGTCGGTGGCATTCCAAATATCAGGACGTGTGTCACGCCTGTGAGGAACGGAATGAAGGTCGAATCACAAAAAGGACGCGGAAGGTGGAAGAAAAAGAACTGGTGATTATCGGCGCCGGTCCGGCAGGATTGTGTGCGGCGATAGAAGCAAGAAAAAAGAATATTGATGTTTTGATAATTGATGAAAACATCAAACCTGGCGGACAATTGTTCAAGCAAATACATAGATTCTTTGGCTCAAAACAACATATGGCTGGAATCAGGGGTATAACAATAGGAGAAAAATTATTAGAAGAAGTAGAAAAACTCCAAGCAAATGTCTGGCTCGACAGCACTGCTTACGGAATTTTCGGTAATAGAATAGCAGGCGTGATAAAAAGCAGGAAGAAAAACGTTACAGTAAAAGCGAAGGCAATTCTTATCGCTGCAGGAGCAGTAGAAAACCCGATCTCATTTGAGGGATGGACTCTCCCTGGTGTAATGGGAGCAGGCGCCTGCCAGACAATGATAAACATACACAGGGTTTTGCCAGGAAAAAAAGCACTTATGATAGGAGCAGGAAATGTGGGTCTGATTGTTGCATACCAGATGCTTCAAGCAGGCATCGAGGTAAAAGCAGTCATTGAAATAATGCCCAAAATCAACGGGTATATGGTTCACGCAGCAAAAATCAAAAGATTTGGAGTACCTATTTTTCTTTCCACGACAATTCTTGAAGCCTCAGGAAAAAATGAGGTGGAAGCAGCTGTAATATGTCCGGTGGACCAGGACTATAAACCCATCCTTAAGAGAACCAAGTCTCTTGATGTTGACCTGATCTGTATAGCCGCAGGACTGCAACCATTAAACGAACTCCTGTGTCAGGCAGGTTGCCAGTTTACATATAAACCGTATCTTGGTGGAAATGTCGCGCTGCACAACGAAAATATGGAAACAACCATTGATGGAATTTTCGTGGCAGGCGATTGTTCAGGCATAGAAGAAGCATCCACAGCAATGGAAGAAGGTAAACTTGCGGGAATAGCAATAGCCGAAAAAATAAGAAAAAGAAAATGGGATGATGAAAAACTAGAAGTAAGAAACAGACTCAACGACTTTAGAATCGGCACTTTTGGAGAAAAAAGAAAAATCTCTAAAATGGAGATAGAAAAAGAGTACTATGAAAAAGTTAAGAATTGATGAAACATTATACATAAAAACACCAGGTTTCCTCTCAGAGCAAAGAATCAGAAAAGGACCTGTTGCTATTATTGAATGTACGCAAGATATACCCTGCAATCCCTGTGAAACCATATGTCCGCGAAAAGCCATAAAGATTGGTCTTCCAATCACAAATCCGCCTGAAATAGATGAAGCAAAATGCAGCGGTTGCGGACTCTGTGTTTTATGGTGTCCAGGCCTTGCCATATTTGTTCTGAACTATAATTTTGATAAGATAAGAGCAAGCTTGACAATTCCTTATGAAATGCTACCCCTACCGGGAAAAAACGAAAAAATAAAGTGCCTTGACAGAAATGGGAAGTATGTTTGTAAAGGTAAGATTGAAAAGGTCACACCACCGAAAAAAAACAGCAGAACATCTCTTATTACCTTTTCTTTCCAAAAAAAATATTTCAACACTGTCAGGGGTTTTAAAAAATGAAAAAAGACAAAATCGTATGCAGATGCAAGGAAATCACAGAAAAAGAAATCATTCAGATTATTAAAAAGGGAATTGTAGATATCGATGGAATAAAGAGGGCGCTCGGAACAGGTATGGGTTTATGCCAGGGAAAAACATGCACGCCACTGATAACGAAATTAATAAGTCAGATCACAGGAATTCCGATAAAACAAATCAAGTCACAGTCAAGCAGGTCTCCGGTTAGACCTGTTCCAGTCAGGATAATCTCTGAACTCGAATAAAACAGATCTGATATCAATTTACATTCAAAATTGCGGTTTTTAGCAATATTAGAAGAGCAGGGTGGCAGTGCAAGTAATTCCTCCATTTTTTTTCTTTCCCCCTTTGAAAAAAGGGATTGAAGGAAATTTCGAAATTCCCCTGAAAAAAGAACGCAGTTAATAAACATATGAGAACTTTGTATTTATGGTTCAAAAGATGTAAAATATAATACAAGGAGGGGTCGCATAGAGGTCTAGTGCGGCGGATTGCTAATCCGTTGTATCGTCGAAAGGCGGTACCGTGGGTTCAAATCCCACCCCCTCCGCTTTCACCTCATAAGAGGGATTTGAATGGAGCGAAGACGTATAAGTCCGAGCAGGTGCGAGGACTTGTGCGGCTGGCCGACCCGAGCCGTAGTGGGAGGCGAGGGCGCCAAATCCCACCCCCTCCGCTTTCACCTCATAAGA
>JAMWBU010000023.1:23781-29034 GCA_023819255.1 Candidatus Omnitrophota bacterium | reverse complement strand
ACTGAGGGGAGTTGAATGGAGCGAAGACGTATAAGTCCGAGCAAGTGCGAGGACTTGTGCGGCTGGCCGACCCGAGCCGTAGTGGGAGGCGAGGGCGCCAACTCCCCCTCCTCGCACGGGTGCTTTTCCCCAACATTTTCACCCAAATCTCCCCCTTTGAAAAAGGGGGATTGAGGGGATTTTTGAAAATCTCCCCCTGCCCATCTTTTTTAAAGAAGGGAAAATGGGGAGAAAAAAGGAGAATCACTTATTAACAGAGGAAATTTTTTCTCTTATGCTTTGATAGCCGTAGTGCATCATCAAATGATCAAGCAAAACAAGGGCCATATAATTTTCAGCGACTATCCATATCCTTCCAACAATTGTTGGGTCTCGTCTTGTTATTGCCGCAAGAGTTTTGTTCTCAAGCGTGTATTTGTCAATTGTCTTCTGTGGTATGGCAATTGTTGGAGTGGGCTTTACTGCAATACGCGCAACTACTGGCTGACCGGTTGTCAGTCCGCCGGTTATTCCGCCTGCATTGTTTGAAAGGAAAACAACCTTTCCGTTCTCTGATTGCATCTGGTCATTTGACTGGCTTCCTGTCATATCCTTGACGGCAAATCCTGCTCCTATCTCGACACCCTTTACTGCTCCTATTCCAAGCATCCGTCCGAGTTCTGCATCAAGCTTATCAAAAACCGGTTCACCGAGTCCAGCAGGAACTCCAAGCGCAACAACCTCAACAACTCCACCAGACGAATCTCCATTAGAAGTAATTCGACTGGCTGATTCCAACATTGTCTTTGCTGCTTCTATATCAGGTGCATTCACAACCGGATGGACTCTGTACTTTTCATATATTTCCTCACCACCCATTTTTGGCGCCTTTGCGCGTATATCATCTATTTCTTTCTCAATCTCAGAAAAAACACGCATTTTCTCAAGGAACCTCATATCCATATTCACGCGACCTTTTACATAAATTTCCTGATAAAATGGGTCCAGATCGCATCTCATTTTCTTAAATGATTGAGTATATGAAAGAACCTTTTCATAATCAATGTCAGGACACCTGATACCAGCAAGCTCCTTGATATAAGAAAACACTCTTATTCCAAGGTATCCAAGAACTTTTTTTGCAATATATCCACCAGCAACAATTGTGGCAGTGTAGCGTCCACTGAAAAATCCTGCTCCAATCGCATCATCGTCAGGTCCATACTTTATGAAAGACGCATATGAGGCATGACCTGGTCTTGGCGTGCGATTTGTGTCCTGGTACTGTTTTATATGTATAAAATGCCTGTCCAGATTCGGAATCAGTATCGTGATTGGAGCGCCGTTTGTGTGGTTCTTATTTCCGGCATTCTCTATGGTATCTTCTGCATTGAGTCCGGCATAGATGACAGGTAGATCTGGCTCTTTCCTTGGACTTGAAAGTTCATCTGTTCCTGGCTTTCGCAGAAGCATGTCAGCATAAATTTCCTGCTCGGTCAATAAGATTCCTGGCGGAATACCCTGCAAAATAGAAACAAGCCCTTCCTGATACGAACCACCGGCAACTGTCAACTGGACGCACCTGCCCAAACTACAACCAATCATATGCTCTCCTTTTCAACAAAAAACATTGATTATTAAGTAACCTGCGTTCGATAAATTATAACCCAAAAAACAGAATAGTAGCAATTTCGAGAAAGTTAGACGCAAAATTTCTATTTCACTAACGTACCTTTCACAGTTTCTGTTATATCCATTTTTCTTGCGTCTGGAGGAAACTTCACATTAAATATGGAATCAGGAACCCCGGATGTCTTAATTTCAATAAAATCCATCCACAAGCCAGGAGTTTCACCATCAGCATAAATTTCCATCTTCACAGGCAAAAGCGAATCGCAATCGATTATATAAAGAAGTTTCTTAAATGGAACTTGCGACGACGAAGACGGCATATTAAGAGTATTTTTAATCGCATCTATATTATCGACGGTTATTAGATAAGCATTCCTGCCATTTCTTACTGTTTCTTCAACCTTAATCTGATCCTTAATTTTTTCAAACATTTCAAGATCAAAACCCATAGACTTAGTGGCATACTGGTTTTTTATGATTTTTTTCGTTTCTTCCGGCAATTTGTTCATATCTATTGTCATGATCGTATTATTCAGGTTGTTATATGTGGAAACAGTGTTTCCATCACTGATTGTAATCTGTTCCATGTTTTTGTCTGCCCCGGGCACTACCATAGACATATCCATTCTAAAATTTTTCCCTTTCACCCACACTTTCATCGGCATCTTCATTGTTGTACCCATCATCGACATATTCATCTCAACCACAGCGCTCATCTCGTTAACATCCCTGTATTTCTCGATAATTCTTTTTGAAAAAACATCCTTCACGCTTTCCGCCTGAGACCACAAAATCCCTGTCGCAAAACATAAAGCTCCAACGGCCACAAAAATTTTTTTCATCACAACCTCCTGTTGGTTGATACCATAGTAAAGCAAAACAATAATTAAGTCAAATCACAAGTTTTTTTATTTGACAAAAAATTTTTACATCGTAAAATCATCTCATCAAGTTTGTTTGTAATCTTTCCTGTATGAGAAAAACCAGGTAAGCCATTAACTTCATTAAAAACAGCGGAGGGATAAATGCTTACGGCTAAGAAAGTTAAAAAAATGGCTAAAAAACTGGGCGCTGATCTTGTGGGAATCGCTTCAATGGACAGATTTGAAGGAGCGCCAGAGCAAATGGATCCAAGACACATAAATTCTGACGCAAAGGCATTGATTGTAATTGGTTTGAGAATTCCGCGCGGGGCCTTGAGAGGAATAGAAGAAGGAACCTATTTTCTTTCGTATTCCTCGCAGGCATACGGAAGCATCAATATGATTTATAATCCTTTTATCCTTTTTCATCTGACAAGATACATAGAAGATCACGGCTATGAAGCAACCCCAATTCCAAATGACTACTACAACTGGCCTGCCATTGAATATCACATCGGAAAAATCAAGGAAAACTGGTCTAAACCAGTATCTGCTGAAAAACCAGCGCCTGATGTTTTCATTCATTTTAGAATTGCTGCTTTTTGTGCAGGTCTTGGAGAAATCGGATATAGCAAACTCTTGCTTACTCCGGAATTCGGCCCAAGACAGAGATTTGCCTGTGTCCTGACAGACGCGCCGCTTGAACCAGATCCAATTTATGATGGGCCAAAAATTTGCGACAGGTGCATGCTATGCGCAAAGGAATGTTCAGCAAATGCGATAAGCACAAGCGAAACCATAAAAGTAAATGTCGCTGGAAGAGAGCTTGAGTGGGGAAAACTTGATATTGAGGCATGTACCAGGGGATTCCAGGGAATGAAGCCATACGACAAATATAACCCATTTGTTGGCGAACCAACTCCTGCAATATTATATTCAAGAGCAATCGAAGGCGCCAGGGGATGCATTCGCGCCTGTATGATACATCTGGAAAAAGAAGGAAAGATAAAAAACAGGTTTGTGCAGCCATTCAGAAAAAGGAAGTCATGGCAAATAGAATAAAATTTTCTGTCGGTTATCAGCTGATTGAAGAGGGAAAAGTTTTCCCGGACATCGTGAAAAATTTCAAAGAGAGTATTGATGAAGTATATTTCGCCTGGTTGAATCTACCAAGCGGTAGAGGTCCTATCGCATACAGAACAGGTTATATTAACTGGGAAGCACAGGAACAGATGGAATATGAATTGAAGGAAATCAAAAAATCCGGCATAAAACTTAATCTCCTTTTGAATGCCTCGTGCTGGGGAGGACTTTCTCTTTCAAAAAGCCTTGCGAATACTGTTTTATCGATCATCGACCATCTCGGGCAGAAAACCGGCATTGATTCAATCACGGTTTTTTCGCCTGCTATCGCGCGCACAATCAAAAAAAATTTCCATGAAATGGAAATAAGGGCCTCAGTAAATATGAGAATTGGAACAATAACCGCGATGGAACAACTTTCGGAATTATTTGATGGCTTTGTCATGCAAAAGGAATGCAACAGAAATTTCGAAAAAATCAAAGAACTCAAACAATGGTGCGAGAAAAATGGTAAAAAACTCAGCATGCTTGCCAATAGCGGCTGCATAAATCATTGCGCGGTTCAACTTTTCCATGACAATGTAATCGCGCATGAAACAGAAGTTCTCACAAAAAACAATATCGCGGATGATATCCCCGGAAGCTGCTGGAGCTATTATGGAAAAAAAGAAAACTGGAAAAATTTATTGATCAATCATTCATGGATCAGGCCGGAAGATATTCATTTTTACCAGGACTGTTTCGCAAACATAAAACTCGCGACAAGGATAAGTCCTTTTTTTGAAAAAATTATTCAGGCATACTGCAATGAAAAATTTGATGGAAATCTTCTCGACATTTTAGAACCGTCTCATAGCAATTTAATATTCCCGCACATCATTGATAATTCAAAATTTCCAGAAGAATGGTTTCAAACATTATCTCATTGCAATAAAGATTGTACAAATTGCTCTTTCTGTCAGCAGGTATTTCAAAAGGTTCTGCAGAACAAAACAAAAAAAAGCAAGTGGGAAAAATGCATAGAATAAAAGAAAAAGCAAGATTGATTGAAGTCAAAAACTCTTATGATGTCGTGGTTATTGGTGGCGGGGTTGCCGGGGTATCCGCATCAATTGCGGCGGCGAGGAATAAAACAAGGGTGTGTTTAATTGAAAGATATTGTGCCACTGGAGGACTTGCAACTGCTGGAAATGTCAATATTTATCTGCCACTATGCGATGGAAACGGACACCAGGTTATTACAGGGCTCGCTGAGGAATTGATGAAAATTTCTATTTCCGACGGCTATGGAAAAATCCCGGATTGCTGGATTGATGAGAGAAACATTGAGCAGAGGAAAAGAATAAGATTGCAAGTTGAATTTAACCCGTGGAATCTTGCGCTTGAACTTGAAAAAATACTTGTTAAAGAAGGCGCAGAAATTATGTATGACACAAGATTTTGCTCTGTCATAAAAAATAAAAATAGAATCACCCACATCATAGTTGAGAACAAAACAGGCAGATTTGCGATTGAATGCCGGGCTGTTGTTGACGCAACCGGAGATGCGGATGTTTGCGCTGCTGCCGGAGAAACAGTTGAAAGGGCAAGCAATAATGTGGCGTGCGGCTGGTTTTTCTATTTCGACGGCAAAAATTTACAAAAGCGCGCTTTTTCACAAAAATACGATCCGTACAACAAGGCCACTTATGACTCA
>JAMWBU010000023.1:0-23771 GCA_023819255.1 Candidatus Omnitrophota bacterium | reverse complement strand
TGCCCTGAGTCGCACGTACTCTAAGAGAGCGAATCGTATCCTCATCGACTCCGTATGCGGGCGGCATGGCAACCAACTCACCGCTCTCCCTCTCGTAGGGCTTTTCTGTCGAGGATACCACAGATCAAATACTGGCCTCAAGAGAACATATCAGAGCACTGCTGGAAAAAATGAGAAAGGAAAAGCCATCAATCTATCCTGTGTCGCTTCCATCGATTCCAACATTTCGGATGACAGGAAGAATAAAAGGAAAGATAGAACTCGAAGAATCGCACGAAAGGATAATGTTTCCGGATACAGTTGGAATGGCAGGCGACTGGAGAAAACCAGGACCTGTGTATTACTTACCTTTTTCGGCCCTTTATGGGGTAAAGACATCAAACCTTATAACAGCAGGAAGATGTATTTCAGCAAACACTGCCTGGGACATTATAAGAGCAATTCCTGTGTGCAGTTTAACAGGGGAAATCGCAGGAACTGCGTCAGCGCTTCTATGCAGGCGTAAAATGGAAAGTTTTTCCTCCATAAACATAAAAAAACTGCAGCAAGCTCTCAGGGCTCAGGGTATAAAAATTGATGAAAAGGTATAAAGTTCAGGATATTCCTGCCCTTAAGTTTATATTGCAAAGAACTTCTGGGTTGTACAAATTTTCAGGAATTTTTCCAGCCAGCGCCCTGATCAGTTCATCAACAACCTTTTTCTTCAGATTGGAAACCGATTTATCTGAATAGTACGCGCAATGAGGAGTGCAGATAACATTTTCCATATGTAAAAGTGGATTTTCAACATCAGGTGGCTCCTTTTCAAAAACATCAAGCCCTGCGCCAGCAATCAATCTTTCTCTCAGGGCTTTTATCAGCGCCTTTTCATCAACAAGCTTTCCCCTCGATGTGTTGATAAGATATGCTGTTTTTTTCATCAACCTCAATTCCTTCTCGCCTATCAGATGATAGGTTTCAGCCACCAGAGGACAATGAAGAGAAATATAGTCAGACCTTTTTAAAAGTGTATTGAGCGAAACAGCATTAACTCCACTTTGTTCAAAATCATTCCTTTTAACATATGGATCATAAGAAATAATCTTCATTCCGAATGCTTTTGCTTTCATCGCAACAGACCTTGCTATTTTACCAAATCCAACAAGCCCCAGTGTTTCACCTTCAATGCTTCCCACAGGACTGAAATTATTCGGCAGTTTTCCCATTAAAAGCAAATTGCTGAACTCTTTCAGTTTTCTGCCGCAGGCAAGAAGAAGCATAATGGTATGATTGGATACCTCTTGTGTACAAAAATCAATAACCCTTGAAACCATAATGCCATTTTCTGTTGCCGCCTCAATATCAATATTGTCAAGACCTGTTCCAAATCTTATAATGATCCGGCACCTTTTAAGCCTTTCGAGAAAACTTATGTCAATCGTTGTGTCGGTGAAAAGAATTGCATCCGCTCTTTTCAATAATTCATCTACTTTTCTCGAGCTTTGATATTTTCTCAACTCAACATATTCTGCGCCAAGTTTTCGTAATCTTTCTCTGTCCTCTTTAAAGATAGAGTGCGCTGATCCATTAATGTTGACAACAAGACATTTGTTCACTACCCAAGCCTCCTTGAAATACTCTTCACTTCGGAAAAAATACTTTCACAGCCGTTTCTCAACAAAGAAATATCGGTACCAGCCACAATAAATTGAAAACCCTCATTTATTCTCTGATCAATCTGCGAGCTACTGGCAACAAGCCCACATGGCACGCCAGATTTCTTGCAAACAGTGTTAATGTATTGAATCGTGTTTTCTACCTCAGGATGTCCCGGATTTCCCAGCAAACCCATTGAAGCAGCAAGGTCATTTGCGCCGATGAAAACACAATCAATGCCTTTCACTTCCAGTATTTTTTCAAGGTTTTCCACTGCCTCCTTATGTTCTATTTGAATTATTACTGTAATGTTTTCATCAGCCCTTTCAAAATACTGGTTAATCCATATTCCAAAACCGCTTGCTCTATGCGGCCCAATGCCTCTGATGCCCTGTGGAGGATATCTTGTTGCCTTTACAGCCTGCTGTGCCTGCTGTGGTGTATTAACCATCGGTATAATCAATCCCTGCACACCTGTATCAAGAACCTGCTTTATCACAACAAAATCATTCCATGGGACTCTCACAAGCGCAGATGTATCAGTTCTCGAAATTGCTTGCGCCATCATCTCAACTGATTCAAGGTCTATCACACCGTGTTCCATATCGAAAACAAGCCAGTCAAATCCTGAAAGCGCAAGAACTTCGGCAATTGTTGGGTGGCTTGTGATAATAAAAACACCAATTACCGGTCTACCTTCCCTTAATTTATTTTTCAAACTATTTTCTGGCATCATTTTTCTACTCCTTTAAATGTTGTTCAAAAGAGATGTTTTTTCCGAGAAGAAAAAACTTTCTATCAGGATACCACAAAATTTTCCTGTTTCCCAGAATGATAAAACTTGAATACATTGAAAGATCTGCCCTACCTTCTTGGTATCCTATACGAACTCCATCGTTATCCATAAAGAATACGGGCTTTGAAAACCAGATTGGTTGCACCGCACCTATTTTGAATTCGCCAACAGAAAAAAATATCGGTCGCCTGTGGTCTAACGTATCAAAGGGAGTAAAATTTCCAAAATGCCCGTCGTGGTTATGGAAGAAGAAAATATATTTTCCATCGCCCAGTTCATAAATCGGGCAAGGGCTGCAGGGATGTTTCATTACAGGACCATTATCAGATACACGCAGTGGTTCAGGTTCTGTCCATGTTCTACCACCATCAGACGAAACACTCCAGTATGGAGAGCCAGTTGTTGTTCTCATCACGCAAAACAATCTTTCGTCAGGAAGTTTAACTATTGATGGTTCCTGCGCCACAGGCACATCAGGATAACTGATAAGCCCTACCTTCAAAGCGTCCTTGTCCTGAGCGAAGAAACTTATTTCAATCTTTTCAATCTCAGGATTATCGTCTACATTTTCAAATCTCATAAACTCAACCACAGAAGCTTCGGCCCACCATACCTTTACCGGCGCGGGCGGTCTAACAGAACGGCTGACCCATCTTGTAAAACCAACAAAGTATTTCCCATCAGAAAGTCGTTCCGGTTTCTGCCAAACGATTATATTCGGTGGCACAGATTTATCTGGATTATCCCATATACTTCTTCTTACTGGAATAATTTTTTCTTCAGACCACGTTTTGCCAGCGTCCTCACTGTACTTTCCAGCCAGAAGCCCTGTGGTATGCCGAAAAGTATCTACCAATCCTGTGGATCTACTGTAAATAATATAGATGCGACCAGTTCTGGAAACCAGCGGGAATCCCCAGCTTGCCATATAAGGTCTGCCTGGTTCTGGTCCTGCAATAATTTCAGGACTTGACCATGAAATTCCATCATCAAAGCTTTTTGAAAAAACAACTCTCTGGTCATTTTCTCCTTCAAAGGTGCTCTGTGTCCATACAGCCATTAAACTTCTGTCAGGACACTTGAAAACATGAACTTCTTCATTTCCGGTATCATGGGTGAAACCATCCTGACTTGAGGGTTTATACAGGACATAATCCGGACGCGTCCTTTTTATTTCCTCTTCGATATCAATCTTATCGTTTACCATTAACTATATCCATCAAACTATCCGGTCGATTGGTTTTAATAAATTGAACCCCTATCTCAATGCACCATATTAAATCTATTTTCTCATCAGGTGTCCAAGCATTCAAAAGAAAACCAAAACTGACAAACATTTTCTGATAAATTCTCAAAAAAGCCAGCCTTTTATAAATGTTGATGGAATTTCAGGCATCAATTGCCTTGCCTGTTTTACATATTCAAGATGAAATGAGACCACAAAAATTTTGTTTCTCCTGTTGTACTTTCAACAAGGCGCAAAATTTTTTCTTCAGGAAAACCTTCCAGGCGCCTGCGTCATACTTCTTTATCTCTTTTAATGTCATATCTCTGACAAAACCCGTTCCATCGGTTGTTCTGTCAATTTTCTCATTATGAATTATTACAGGTTCTCCATCTTTTGTCTGTCTCACATCAAATGCAATAAAATCAACATTCAGCTCCAGTGCCTTTTTGAAAGAGATAGAAGTGTTTTCTGGATACAACACGCTGAACCCTCTTATGAGCCACAATCAAAGGAAAATTCATTAGCCGTTTACCCATATCGGACTTAACCATGCTATTTCCTGATCAGTTCGCTCAACCCTTGCGTAAAAATATTTTTCTCCTGAATAGTTCTGCTCAAATTCAATCTTGAATTGGTTTCTTTTGATGTCAAAAACCCTGTAAACCTTGCCATCCGAAATAATCGTCAATTTTTCAAACGGAACTTCGCTGATGCCTGAAAGAAAAAAACACAACCTTCTGTCATCATCCAGAACACCACCATAATCAACTCCATTGATCGAAAAATCAAAAATTGCTCTTATATTACTCGTCGCGTAACATTTTTTTTCAGAAAGCGCATTAAAAATAGCGCGTCTTGTAAGGCTTTCGGATTTAACCGCGGTAATACCCTGTCTGTATAAATTTTTGTAATCGGCTGTTGTTTCCTGCAAGGTATGAAGTTCATCGCCCGGCCTTCCATCGTGTATGTCGCCGCCACCGACAAAGCCGAATTTATACCCCATATTAAGGGCGTCTATGACATGCTGCCCCTTTTGTTCGCCACCAAGTACCCTTATGGGTCTTGTATTACCAATGTGTGCATCACATTCGCTGCTACCCCAGATCGAATAAATCTCTACAAGTTTTTCCACCTGTGGGTCATGGCTCAAGTTCCATTTAACTCCCATTGCTTTATTTGCACTGTGATGCGGAATAACAAGCGCGCCATACTTTCGAGCGACTCCATATACCGCATTTATATCGTCATCCCCTGCTCTTAAAATCCTGCCAGAACCTCCGGGGAAATAAATATTTCTGTGTCCTGACTTATGATTTGTCCATTCCTGAGCAACAAGAGTCACAAATCTTCCGTCTTTATTGAAGTCATTGGCAACGCCGCAAAAATATTCCCATTGCCTGTCTGTAATCCATTCGCTATGGTCAGAAACAGAAAAAAAATCTAAAAAAGCCTCATCTCTCGCAAATGTAAAAAGTTCTTCAGGACATCTCAAGCCATCAGTAAAAAATGTCTGTGAGTGTAAGTCGCCCCAGTAAATACGGTTTCCCACCTTTTCTTTTACAATGATTGGATTGCTTATTGCTGTTATGCCTGTGTCAGGATGCAATATTTTTATAAACTTTATCCCGGCTGATTCAAACCTTAAACCACCGACAGTTCCAAATTTTCTTGTATCTCCGGCATAAACACCCTGGTAATCCGAAAACTTCATCCGATTTCCATCAATATCTATTTCAATTTCACCAAGTTCTCCATTATAAACATTATCGAGATACATAATGCCCCGCGGAGATTGATTGAAAGGACCTTTGAATTCAGGAGGTTTTATCCAGCAAGCCCAGCCTGCCACATAAGGAGTTGTAAGAATCTTGAATTTCAGGGTAAACTCCTCACCAATTGCAAGAATTGATGGCGCAATCGCATAAATTCCTGTAACATTCATTTTTTTATCCGTAAACTCGCCTCTATCTCAAGGCTTCTCCACAATACCTCATCAAATTCAGCGCTTCTTCCAGAACAATTCTTTCTTCTGCAAACCTTACAGCCATTGAAATCCTTTTCAACAGGAAACAGGATTCCGGACACACTTTTGTTTGGAATCATAAGACAGCTTTCTGTCAGTTTAACTCCTATAAGACGCTCAACATCTCCAAATAAGCTGAAAAGCTCCTTTTGTTGTTCAATCGGCCATAAACCCGGTTCACTTCCACCAGGAACCATGGTTGAGGTTTTCTTTAGCATAAACCTTTTTTTAATGTATTCCATCAAATTTTCCCTCGCTATATTCAAATAACATGTCTTTATTGAATCCCACCAGTACTGTTTAATAAAATCATCAGAAAATTTAATAGAATCGAGTTCTGTTCCACATGTCGCAATATAAGGAAATATTCTATCCGCTTTTTCAAGATTCTTCTTTAGAATCCTGCTGGTAAATTTAACTCCATTTATCACAACAAAATCCTCACCTCTATCTTCAATATATCCTTCAAGGTATATTGCCTTCGGTCGGGCAATCTCGCTGGCAAGTTCAAACATCTTCTCAAACTCAAGTTTATCATACTCATCACAAATCTTCAGCCTATTTAGAAGTTCCGAAATATCCGCGCGTTCGACAAAACCGCTGAGTACCTGCATCACGCCTCCTTGCGCTATGAAACTATTTCCTATTATCTTACATCATAAAATACAGGAATTCAAAAAAACTTGACAAAAAAAATTTTTCCGTTATTATATAGCCAAATGGCTATGAAACAGATTAAAAACCTGCAGCAATTTTTGCACGCTATCTCAGACGAAAAAAGGATAAGAATTCTAAAAATGCTGGAGAAAACGCCGATGTGCGTTTGTCAAATGAGAGCGATACTTGAAATAAAGCAGCCCACTGTTTCAAAGCACATAAAAGCGCTGAAAAAGGCAGGTATTGTTATGACGCGGAAATCAGGTCAATTCAGAGTATATTCACTGAACTGCGACCACCCTTATATATGTATCTGGTGGATTATAAGCACCTGCATGGACAGGAATGAAGTCGAAAAAGATCGAATAAAAGTGAAAAAGGTTATAAAGAAAGTTCAACCACAAATATATAGCCATATGGCTATACATTAAAATGAAAAATACGTACAAACCTGGTGAACTGCAGAAACTAATACTGATTTCCTGCATATTTATTTTTTTATATTTTTTGCCTGTGGAAGTCCTGAAGTTTAGAAATCCCCTGTATGAAGCTTTTGCTCTCGTAAAATGGTACGCGAGAGAACATGTATTACTTTGTTTAATCCCTGCTTTTTTTATTGCAGGAGCAATATCTGTTTTTATAAGTCAGGCGTCTGTTTTGAAATACTTTGGCGCAAAAGCAAATAGAATTATTGCTTATTGTGTCGCTTCTGTTTCAGGAACCATTCTTGCTGTTTGTTCCTGTACGGTGCTGCCCCTTTTTGCCGGTATTTATCGCCGTGGCGCAGGGATTGGCCCTGCTACTGCTTTTCTTTATTCGGGTCCAGCAATCAACATCCTTGCCATCATAATGACCGCGAGAATTCTTGGATGGCAGCTTGGATCAGCGAGAGCGATCTTTGCCGTTATTATGAGCATCGTGGTGGGACTTTTGATGAATGCGATATTTATTAAGGATGAGAAAAACAGACAGGAGGCAGTAAACTTTTCTCTTGATGAATCCGAAGAAGCGCATCCGATCTGGCAAACTTCTTTACAATTTATTCTTATGATAGCATTTTTGGTTTTTGCCAACTGGGCTGAACCAAAGGCAGGGATTTATGGCCTATGGAGAAATATCTTTCAGGTCAAATGGCTTTTAAGCGGTTTATCGTTGCTCGGACTTTTCTTTATGCTCAAACTCTGGTATACCGAGGATGAAATCCAAATCTGGGTTGAAGCCACCTGGTCATTTGCCAAACAGATTACACCTCTTCTTTTGATCGGGGTTTTTATAGCAGGGCTATTACTTGGCAGACCAGGACAGGAAGGTTTGATCCCTTCAAGGATTGTATCAACGCTTGTTGGCGGAAATTCTTTAGGAGCAAATTTTTTTGCTTCAATCGTGGGCGCCTTTATGTACTTTGCAACCCTTACCGAAGTTCCGATACTGCAAGGGCTCTTAAACTCAGGAATGGGAAAAGGTCCAGCGCTTGCGCTCCTTCTTGCCGGTCCTGCTCTGAGTTTACCGAGCATGCTGGTACTTAGAAGCATAATGGGTACAAAAAGGACTGTTGTCTATGTTACTATAGTTGTAATTATTTCAACTATTTGCGGGATATTTTTTGGAAATATGGTTCAGTAAAAACTTTGTTCCCCAGCAAGAAAGGAGGAAAATAATGAAGAAAATACAGATTCTGGGAATGGGGTGTCCAAAGTGCAAAAAACTTGCGGAAAATGCGGAGACAGCGGCAAAAGAACTTGGTATTGAATATGAGATCGTTAAAATAACAAACATCAATGATATTATGAACTTTGGAGTGATGATGACACCTGCTCTTGCAGTGGATGGAAAAGTGAAGGTTTCAGGCAGGATTCCAGATGTTGAAGAAATAAAAAAGATGCTTCAATAGAATATGGATGCGCGTTAAAAATTGAATTTCTTCTAAAGGGGGTGAAATCAGGATGGAAGAAGAACTGAAGGATTATTTAGGAATACCAAGAAAACTTATTTCCTGGCACCCGATAATCGACACTACAAAATGCAAGGGTTGTAGAACCTGTGTGAAAGCTTGCAAACATAATGTTTTCTCATATGACGAGAGCGAAAAAAAGGCCTTTGTTGCCAATCCATACTACTGCGAAGTTTTTTGCCAGAGTTGCCAGTTTCAATGTCCTGAAGAAGCAATATCTTTTCCGGACAAAAATGAGACCAAGAAAATATTTAGGGAACTGCGAAAGCAGTATCCACCTAAATGAAAGGGGGTATTATGAAAGGCAAGCCAAGATTCCTTTTATGCGTATGTCGCGGGGATTGCCCTGGGTTTGAAAAACTGAACATCTGGAAGTTTATCAACTATGTCCGTAATGAACTGGATGTTGAATACGCGATAGTGCATCCGCAAATGTGTGTCGACGATGGAGACAGATTCTGGAAGGATTATGCAAAAAAAGACACAGCGTACATAGTTGCCGCTTGTGATCCGAAAATGCAAAGAAAAATGTATAAGGACGCCCTTGTAGAAGCTGGCTGCGATTTTGACAACCAGATTTTTCCAATTGATCTAAGAAATTTATCCACAGAAGAGGCAATGAAAAAAATAAGCGAATTCATAGACGAAGTAAGCAAGAAACTTCAGCAATGATAAATTAATGAATCTGGCCCGGTTTAAAAGGTACCGGAAAGGTGGAAATATGTTCAATCGAATAATGGTAGCAACCGATTTATCGCCAGCATCGTTTGCTGTCGTTAGTTCCATATCCGAACTGAAGGTTTTTGGAGTCAAGGAATGCCTTTTGGTACAGTGTCTCGGTTATATGGAATCAACCTCTATGAATATGCCTCATATGAAAAATCTTCTTCTATCGGTTATTTCCGACCAGAAAAAGTTGCTCGAGGACCAGGGATTTGAAACATCTGTAGAAATAGTCGCAGGCTTACCGCAAACAGAAGTAAATCGCATAGCCGAGGCGCGAGATTGCTCTTTAATCGTTGTTGGTTCACACGGATACTCATTTTCCCGCGAAATTCTACTTGGCAGTGTCGCCACGCAAATCATTCATTATGCGAAAAAGCCTGTGTTGATAATCAGGCTCAAAAAACAAATCCATAAAGCCGAAATAAAGATTGAAAATCAGCAATATCGCTTCAGTGAACATATCCTGTTTCCAACTGATTTTTCCGAAAACGCGGATTACGCATTTGAATATGTCAAATATATGGTAAAATTCGGGGTTAAAAGAATAACGCTTGTTCATGTGCAGGACAAACACAAAATAGACCCTCATTTGATTTATCAACTCGAAGAATTCAACAGGATTGATATGGAACGACTGGAAAAGATGAAACAACAGTTAGAAAAGGAAAACAAAACAAATATCAAAATTCATATCCCATACGGAGTCCCGGCAGAAGAGATTTTGAGTATTATACAAAAGGAAGATGTTCAAATGGTGGTTATGGGTAGTCAGGGCAGAAGTTACTTTCAGGAATTTCTGCTTGGAAGCGTGAGCCACGCAATAGCCAGGATGTCACAAGCGCCTGTTATGTTAATTCCTGTAAGAAAAACAAAATAACCCTTATCGGAAGTCAAAAAGATGAAAAAAAAGATTCTTATGTTAACAGGGCTGCTAATAATCTTAAAGTTTTTTATTTTTGCGGAAGAAAATATAAAAAGAGAACAGGCGGAAATTTTTGAAAAAGTCCTCACTTTAAAAGAAGCTATTGACCTTGCAATAAACAATAACCCTGAAATCTCAATCGCGAGACATGAGCAAATGGCCGTAAAAAATAAGGAAAAACAGGCGCAGGCGACTTTAATGCCGCGCATCGCATTTTCCGCTGACTACACCAATTATAAAGACAGCCAGCGTCTTATACAGGCAAGATATAACGGTGAACCCGGGGTTTTCTCCCACGATATTATTTCAGCTGGAATCACAGGACAAATACCTGTTTTTGACAGAGGCAGGATTAAAAATGATATGCTTTCTTTCCGTGATTTGAGTGAATCTGCGAGGTATCGTTTCGAACGAATTAAACAGGAAGTTTGCGTTTCTGCGGCGAGTGTTTTCTACTCCATTTTAGCGCAACAAAATTATATTGAATCCCTTAGATTTTCTCTAAAAACAATGCAGGAACATCTTAAGCGAACAAAAAAACTAATTGAAGCGCAGAAAGCCGCAAGAGTCGACGCTCTGAGAGTAGAAGTTAGGGTGGCGGATATCCAGGAACGTCTGGTGAGAGAAGAAAATAAACTTGTAATTTTATACCAGACATTATGCAGGTTGATTGGCTTAAAGGATGTGCGTGAAAAATTAAAATTGCAGGGCCAACTTGAAAAAGAAATTGCTGATTTACCAAAAATTGAAGATATGATCTCAAAAGCATTAAAGCAAAGACCTGACTATCAATCAATTGCGATGGAGCTTGAATCTCAAGAAAAACGCGTCCGATCTGTGAAATCCGAGTTATCACCAACTATTAATCTTCAGGCTGTTTATGGCTATAAGTGGGCAATAAATCCTATCTCCGATTCCAGAGGTGAAAACCAGCAGGATAATGCATCAATAAGATTGACGATTGATTTGCCTGTCTTTGATGGCGGAAGAATCCGAGCCAGAATCAGGGAAGAAGAAGAAAAACTCGCTGTGATCAATGAACGGTTGAGAAAGTTAGAACTCCAGATAAACCTTGAAGTGCAATCCGCCATTTCAAACATTATCTCTTCAAGAGAAAGGCTTATCACAATGGAAAAAATAATTGAACAGGCGCGCGAAAGTCTGAAAATTGAGCGTCAAAAGTATGATATGGAAAAAGGAACAATAATTGATGTCCTTGACGCTCAATCAGCGTTGCTTGAAGCAGAAACAGGATATTTTCGAGCGCTTGTTGATTTTAACATTTCAAGGTTGCAGCTTTATCTCGCAACAGGAGAAAATGTGCTATGAAATCATTCAAATTATTAAAGATTCCCGTATATTTTTTAATTCTATCGCTTATTTTAACAGTTGCAGGTTGCGGAAAAAAATTGCAAAAAGCCGAGAATAAGCCAGTAAAAAAAATCCCGGTTGTGGCTGTTAGAAAAGTTGAAAGGGGTCATATAAGTCAGATCTTGAATACTGTGGGAGAATCTGTTCCGATTGAAATTGCTAAAATCTCCTCAACTGTGGAAGGCCCCATTGTTTTTTGTCCGTGGAGAGAAGGAGACAGAATTGTTTCAGGGCAAAAATTGATAGAAATAGATAGAGAAACCTTAAAAGCCGAAGTTAAAGCGTCAGAAGCAGCGCTTTTTGTGGCTCAAGCTAAATTGGCGGATATGAAAGCAGGCACAAGACCCGAAGAAATTGAAAGGATTCGACAATCTCTAAATGAGGCGAAGGAAACAATGCAATTTGAAAAATTAGATTACGAAAGGATAAAGGAACTGGTAAAAGCCGGGGCGCTGCCCGGAGAACAGGAGGAAAAAGCTCGACTCAGATTCGTTGCGGCACAGGCAAAGGTGAATTCATTGAACGAACAACTAAAAATGCTGGAACAGGGCTATACTGCTACCGCAATAGCCGTTCAGGAAGCAGCGATCAAGGAAGCTCAGGCAAGATTAGATCTTGCAAAAGCTCGACTGAAAGAATCAGTTATCAACGCGCCTTTTAACGGCGTCATCACAAAGGTCTTTGTCAGACCAGGTGATCTGGCGGAATTGCGCAAGCCCTTACTTGAAATAACCAATCTATCATCGCAGGTTGTCAGGTGCAGCATTCCCGAACAATATCTGTCAAAGGTTAAAATTGGATTGCCCGCGCGGATCCAGTTTGACGCATTCGGAGAAAAATGGTTCCCCGCAAGTGTTTCGAGAATTTTTCCTGATCTCGATCCGCAGTTAAGAACGAAAACCATAGAACTGGTTCTGCGCGAAATGATTCAAATTTCTCCAAATATGTTTGCCAGAATACAACTGATTCTTGAAACAGTAAAGGATGCAAACATTGCGCCGGAACAAGCAATACTTACCCTGCCGGGTGGAAAAGAGGTCGTGTTTGTTGTGGAAAATCAAAGGGCTGTTCAGAAATCTGTTGAAACAGGCATAAGGGAGGGTGAAAAGGTTCAGATTATTTCAGGCCTTTTTGCTGGTGAAAAAGTTGTGGTGGCTGGCCAAGAAAAATTAAAGGACAAAGCAGAGGTAAAAGTGGCAGGAGAAGATGACAAAAAAGTTCCAATAAAAAAATGAAATAAAAATCAATGAAGCTAACGAGTTTTGCGGTACAACGTCGTCTGGCAGCAGGCGCCATACTTTTCGGATTGTTGATACTGGGCATATATGGACTCATCAACATCCCGGTTGATTTTCTTCCAGACATAACCTATCCGATGGTAAAGGTTCACATATGGTGGAGAGGAGCAACTCCTGAAGAAATTGACAGAAATGTCGCTGACCCTATAGAACGACAGATGATGACTGTGGATAATCTTGACTACCTCGAATCTTCCTCTATTGAAGGAATGTATACCCTGCTGGTGAACTTTAAATATGGGGTCAACATTGATGTAGCTTACCAGGATGCACTGGCTGCCATGCAAAGAGCGGCAAGACAATTGCCATCTGATATCGACCCTCCCATTGTTGTTAAGGCAGATCCATCGCAACTTCCAGTCGTCCAGCTGACTGTAAGAAGCGACCGCTGGGACCTTGTTAAATTGCGCACCTGGACAGAAAACTGGTTGCAGGACAGATTGCTCACGATCCCGGGA
The DNA here is from genome assembly GCA_023819255.1 of Candidatus Omnitrophota bacterium. GTDB lineage: Bacteria > Ratteibacteria > UBA8468 > B48-G9 > DTJG01 > DTJG01. Next base: position 10,706 of record JAMWBU010000023.1, on the reverse strand, counting down.
GTAGCAGGCACAGAAGTTGTTGGTGGATTAAAAAGGGAAATCCGCATAAAACTGGATCCGGATATACTCAATAAACATGGACTAACTGTGCCCGGCATTTTAAGGATATTAAAACAGGAGAATATCGAACAATTTGGGGGCAGGGTCACTGTTGGACCAAAAGAAATCATCGCAAGAACAACCGGTGAATTTACTTCTCTGGAAGATATTAAAAATGTTGCGGTGGCGCATAAAGGTTTATCAAGAATCACTTTGAAAGATATAGCCGTGGTGGAAGATGGCCATGAAGAAGTTCGTGTAATCACGCGACTGAATGGACAGCCATGCGTTAAATTGAGCGTTCTGAAGCAAGCCAACGCAAATACAGTGGAGGTGGCAAAAGCGGTAAGCCAGAAACTAAAAGAAATGAAACCTATTCTACCCGCAGGAATAGAACTGGGAACGGTTGAAAATCAGGCGGATTACATTCAGTCGGCTCTGAACGGCGTGCGCAACGCCGCATTAGAGGCGGCATTTCTTGTTCTTTTAATAATTTATCTTTTCCTTGGCTCGTGGCGTCAGGTTCTTATATTGATAATAGCACTTCCAGTTATCCTTGTCATAAATTTTGGAGTTATGAAGGCAGCTGGTTTTTCGCTAAACATCTTTTCCCTTGGGGGACTGGTCATTGCGATTGGCATTCTTTTGAGCAACTCCATCGTGGTAATAGAAAACATTACAAGATGGATACATATGGCAAGAACAAAAACAGAACATAACATTCAGAATAATTTGAATGAAATCATCATAAATGCCACGACTGAAGTTGGAGTACCGGTACTTGCTGCAACCCTTGCTTTCCTGGCTCTTTTCACACCTTTCCTTATGGTTCCGGGTTTAATCAGTTTACTTTTTAAGGAACTGGTTTTAACAATCACTTCCATAGTAGTTATAAGTCTTCTCATTGCAATTACAATTACGCCTATGATTTCCTCTTTGCTTTTGAGGAATGTTTTGCATTCTCATAAAACATCTAAATTTGAACAATTTTTTCAGCGTGTTTCTGTTTCTTACGAAACGCTTCTTAAAAAAGTGATAAAGCGAAGGTATCTTGTAATTGCATCATTCACTGGTTTACTTCTGGTTTCAGTATTCTTATTTAAACAACTCGGGAGCGAATTTCTGCCGCAAATGGATGACGGAAGAATTATGGTAAAGGTGAAGCTCCCGACAGGCACAGCAGTTTCAGAAACAAATCGAATTCTGGCTGAAATTGAAAAAGCCATAGGCGATGACAGAAATATAGAAAGCATATTTACACTTGCTGGAGGAAAAGTGTGGGGGCTGTATACTTATGAAATTGCCAACGAAGGCGAACTTAATATTCAACTTGTTCCAGGAAAAAAAAGAAACATAAGTACAAAAGAGTACATTGAATACTTAAGACCAATTGTCGGCAAGATTCCTGTACCTGGCGGAAACGCGATGGTGATGCAGATGAAACTTAAAGGCATTCGCAAAATTGGAGAGGCAGATATTGAGGTAAAAATTAAAGGCGAAGATATACCGATATTATTCAACGCAGCAAAAAAAGTGGCAGGATTGATGAATGAAATCCCTGAACTGACAAATGTTTATGTTTCGCTTGATATGACAAAACCCGAGTATCAAACGATTATTGATCGGGAAAAAGCATCAGTCGTTGGTGTTTCTGTTAACGATATTTCAGATACAATGAGGTCTTTGATTACAGGCGCTGTAGCCACAAAATACAGGGAAAAGGATGAATATTATAATATCAGGGTCATTGTTCCAGAAGATAAACTGGTTAGTAAACAAAACGTGGAGGACTTACCAATCGCAACCCGAACAGGCAGCAACATAAGGATAAGAGATGTGGCAAAAGTGATAAAAGCAACCGGACCTGTGGAGATTATCAGAGAAGACCAGATTAAAGAAGTAATCGTGAGAGCTGACGCAGCAGGTGTTAGCGTTGGACAGGCTCTTGGAAAATTGAAGAAAATTATGGCAAAAGAACAATGGCCTGAAGGTTATGAGATATCCTTTGGCGGTCAGGCGCAGATAATGGGAGAAATGATACGCACAGTTCTTTTAATAATGGCTTTTGCCGTCATTTTTTCCTTTATCATTCTCACTGTGCAATTTAACACTGCGATGTATCCAGCTTTGATTCTGGGAAGCGTGCCATTCTGTCTGGCTGGAAGTATTATACTTATGTTGATTGCAGGATTGCCACTGGGCGGGACAGTTATCATTGGGATACTTGTTATTATCGCGGCAATGGTAAATGATGGCGTATTGCTTATAAATTTCGCTGAGGAAATACGAAAAGATAAACATATTCCGCCTGAAGAATCTATCACTCAAGCCGCAAGAATACGACTCAGACCAATGGTGATGATCATAGTCGCCGCCCTGATTGGTTTCATTCCGTTGGCGCTCGCTCTGGAAGAAGGTGGAGATATGCTACAGCCAATGGCAGTTGCGGCTATCGGAGGCCTGGGACTGGAAATTTTTGTTGTTCTTTTCCTCGTTCCGTGCCTGTATACTATTATTTATACAAAAAAATCAGTGGAATCCAGAAAATAATAGGTTAAATGGAGGTTGGATGTTGGGAAAATTCTTTTTTGTAATAGCAGCAACGGCACTACTTATCAGTGCAGTTTCCAGCGCAAAAGCAGAAACTATGTCAAACTCATTAATAAGTTTTGAAGAGGATGTCGCTAAATGCCGTCGCTCATTAAGGCAGTACTGCGCCATTGTGCAAAAATCTGATATAGACAATAAACAGCGGCAGCAGGCGTTAGAATTTATAAAAGAAGCACGGAAATTATGGGAAAATATCCAGAGTAAGTATGGAACAAATCCGCCCGCAGAATATCAAAAAGACACATCGTTTAAGTTTAGATTGATAGACATTGCGAATGCGATTGACGATATGGAAAAGTCGTTGACTGATGGGGATTCGAGACGTTCATTTATGTCCTGCGCTTATGGATGCGGTCTGTTTGTAAAGATGCACCAGGAAAACGGACTTGTATATGCAATTGACAAACTTTATGCAATGCGACAAACAGCAAAAATTGCAGAATCTATTTTAAGAACAAAAGGCAAAGACGGCGTTCGTGGAACGATTTCAGCCCTTATGAATCAGAGAGATGAATTATTATTGACGCCCTATCCTTTTTCAAAAGATTCTTCACAAAGAGAAAAATATATTAATGCCATAAGGAAGCTGTCTGAATTGATAGACGAAATAGCATTGTCGGTAAACGAAAAAGATGAAGACGAATTAGCAAAGATTATTTCAACACTGGTACCCTGTATAAATATAGCGTACGAAATAGCTCTCTAAGAAAATGAAACGAAAAAAACCAATTGAAATCACAAAGTTTTCAACCAGTGGCAGTGGACGATTAATAGTTTTCAAGGCATTTCAAATGAAGAGTATTATATTGATAACTTTCGCGGTATGTATGCTTTTCTGCGTTTATTCTGAGGCAATAGATAAAAACTCTGAAAAATTTCTTGATAAAGTTTATCCGGAAATAGCAAATCGTTGCTTGAAATACTCTGTTGTCGCAGATTTGCCTGAAGGAACAATTTTAAGGTGTGGCAGCTTCGAGATTAAAGAAAAGGATTTAAGGAACCAGATTAAGAAATATCCCGAAGAACTTCGTTCGCAGTTAGAAAAAAACTTGTTATTTTTTCTTGAACAACTTGCTACTGAAACCATACTTGTTCAGGCGGCAAAAAAGGATTTGAAAGGAAAAGAAACAACCAATAAGAATAATCGGGATATTCTGGAGCTTTATTTCAAAAAACATCTTGATAGCATTGATGTCAGCGAAACTGAAATAAAAAAATTCTACCAGGAGAATAAGGCTATGATGGGTGGATTAAGTTTACAACAAGTAAAAAAGGACCTGGAAAATTTCCTGTTGCAGGAGAAAAGAAAAAGCGCGATAGAAAAAATTATCACCGAAGTGGGTCAATCATTGCTGATAGAAATAGACAAAAAATGGCTGGAAAAACAAATTCCAGTCATAAGAGATAATCCTGTTGACAGAGCTCGATATAGCGGAAAACCTACTCTTGTGGATTTCGGGGCCGATGGATGCCTGCCCTGCGATATGATGGCACCAATTCTTAAAAAGATTGAGAAAAAATACGAAGGAAAACTGAATGTGGTATTTATACATGTCAGGAAAGAACAGGTTCTGAGCGCCCGTTATGGAATTCAATCAATTCCCGTACAGATTTTTTTTGATAAAAACGGAAAGGAGGTATTCAGGCACACCGGCTTTTATTCAGAAGATGAAATAGAAAACAAAATAAAAAGTTTGCTACAGGGGGAATAATATGAAAAATAATAAGTTCAATATCTCAAAGGCTGTGCTCTTAGCAATCATTGTTATCGCTGCAATCATATTGATAACAATCAACCAGAGGTCAAAATCAGGTCCTTATCAAACACAAAATTACCCGACAAATCCTGAATATGTTCAGGATACTCAAAAGGACAATCAATATCAGGAAAATCTGAATGTGCCCACTGAGACTCCTTTAAAACATCAAGAATCAAAAAAGGGAATACCAAAGATTATTGATCTCGGAGCTGATAGGTGTGTACCCTGCAAAATGATGGCTCCAATCTTGGAAGAGATTAAACGGGAATATAAAGGAAAATTCGATGTTGAAGTAATTGATGTCTGGAAACATCCAGAAACCGGCGATGCATATAAAATCCGTCTTATACCAACTCAGATATTTTTTGACGAAACCGGAAGGGAAATTTATAGGCACGAAGGTTTTATGTCAAAACAGGATATTTTACAAAAATGGACAGAACTCGGATACAGGTTTGAAAAATGAACATTTACAGACTATTTGAGGTTTTATCGCATGCTGTAGAAAGTTCGCCACCTGCCGCAGTGTCCGCATCTTTTGTATGGGGAATTTTGAGCATACTTTTAAGTCCCTGCCACCTTGCAAGCATTCCCCTGATTGTTGGGTTCATAAGCAATCAGGGAAAGATGTCGACAAGAAACGCTTTTTTACTTTCCAGCATTTTTGCACTGGGAATTCTTCTAACAATTGCCCTGATCGGGTTTATTACAGCCGCCCTTGGTAAAATGGCAGGGAATATTGGCCCGGCTGGCAATTACATTGTCGCAATCATTTTTATTGCCATCGGATTATATCTTCTCGAAGTTATAAACCTGCCTTTTTTACAATCCGGCAATAATGCCCTTAAAGTTAATAAAAAAGGAGCGCTTGCCGCTTTTGTTCTGGGTTTCTTATTTGGACTTGCTCTTGGTCCCTGCACTTTCGCCTATATGGCTCCCATGCTTGCGGTTGTTTTCAAGGTTGCGTCAACAAAATTTCTTTACAGCGCAATTCTTCTTTTAGCATATGCTATCGGGCACTGCTCTGTTATTGTTTTTGCCGGGACTTCTGTGGAAAGCGTCCAGAAATATCTGAACTGGGGTGAAAAATCAAAAGGGATAGTTGTTGTAAAGAAAATCTGTGGTATACTACTTATAATATGCGCGGTGTATCTTATAATCACAACCAGATGAAAAAAATACTTTTTCTCTGTACCGGAAATTCCTGCAGAAGCCAGATGGCTGAAGGGATGGTAAACCATTATGGGAAAAATAAACTCATCGCTTTCAGCGCAGGACTGAATCCGTCGACAGTGAATCATTACGCAATAAAAGTAATGAATGAAATTGGAATCGATATTTCGAAACAGGAATCCAAAGGGCTTGAGCAATTTATCGGAAAGGACTTTGACTATATTATTACTCTCTGCGAAAACGCGAAACAGAATTGCCCATTTTTCCCTGGAAATGCGAAAAGAATCCACTGGGACATCAAAGACCCGGCGGGCGCCACTGGAACAGAAGAAGAAATACTCGAAGAATTCAGAAGATGCAGGGATGTCATCGAGAAAAAAATACTGGAGCTGTTGAACGAAACTGGTTAAGCGCCGCTGTAAAATTTCTTCAAGCTTGTACGCTGAAGAAAACTGGATAAAATAAAAACAAAACAGGGAAAAAGCAAAAAATAAGTCAACCCGAGATTTAGCATTATCCCTGATAGAAAAGGGCCTGCCACAGAAGCAACTCCAACCAGAGATTCATTAATCCCCACATTAAAACCAGCTCTTATTCTGTGGTTTATTGCGTAAAACACAGATGCCCAGAACGCATGGCCTGCGTATATCCCAAGAATGCATACAAACAGAAACACAAAAAAACCACAAGGAAACAAAACAGTGGCAATGAGACCTGCAGCAGCAAGCAATTTCAATAAATTATGCGCGGCAAGATTGTAGCCAAGAAATTTGAAAAAAGCGCTTAAATAACCGCTCATCGCCTGCAAAACAAAAAATAAAAAAACTGTCAAAGCCGCCTGAGTATGGCTGAAATGAAAAAATGAAATCGTCATTTTGGGCAGCAAATACCTTATCCCTCCTGTTACAAGAGTAACAGTAAATATTTCAATCCAGGCGATCTTCGTGTAAGCCTCGACTATAGAGTCAGAAATATTGTTATTTTGAATTTCAGGATATAAGTCAGCTTTGTTATTGGTCCTTTGAAACATCAATATTCCAGAAATCACTACCAGCGCCGGAATCAAAACAGGAAACTGAGACCATAACAGGCCCTCAGTCATCAGAAATCCCTCAGCAATTGAACCAAAAGCCATGCCGCTGCTCCATGATAGCGTGTAAAATGCGGAAGCTCTGGAAGCGCTCGTACCGCCGCTGTGCTCCATAAACAACTGAAAACCAACAAAGAAAAACGCAGAAAAAAGTCCGCCAGCAAAAAGAAGAACGAAAAGAGAGCGCAAGCTTTCAAACAAGCCAAAAAAAAGACCAATACAAACAAAGCCTGCGCAACTAAATATCATAAACTTCGCTGAATTCTTTCTTGTGATGATTCTGCTCAAAACTAAACTCGAAATAAAATAAGTGATACCCCATACAGAACCAAGCGCACCAACCATAACTGGTTTTGCTCCCAGTTCAACCGCCTTTATTGCTGAAAAGATCAAAACTGCGGCAACTGAAAAGTCCATCAGGGCGGGAAACAGATACACCCATGATCGGTTTTTCTTGATTCTCATTATTGACGATCCCTCAGAAAATATTATCCCGGTCGGTCTAAATCAAACAATCTGCCTCACTTCCTAAAACCCCTGAGCCCCTTTACAATGGAATGGACTACTTTTGGGGAAACATTTTTTGCCTCTCATAAAAAATTGTGGATTATTTCCTGATTTCCAATTCTATATTCTGAATGTCAGAGTGTTTCAATACAACAGATATTTTTCACGCTTTTTTATAAAATCCTGAATCTGTGAACTGTACCAGCTTTCAATACTTGAAAAATCTTCTCCCGAATTAAGTTTTATCCTTATCGCGTCTGTTCCGCACGCCTTATCAAATGTCAAAATTCTATCTTTATTCTTTTTTTGAGAAAAATTAAATTCTTCAGGATAAAGTCGCAAAAGCACCTCCATAATCGCAAGTCCTGTCGCAAAAGGCTTGTAATTAACTGCGTCTCTTACAATAATTCTTGCTCCAGCGCAAAACCGATCCTTGTATATTCCATAGTATGGTTTGAAATAAAATGGATGAAAAACAACACCAGGGAGATTTTTTTTGTTCAGTTCACCTGAAAATTTTTCAGCGTCAATCCATGGAGCGCCAATAATCTTAAAAGGAAGAGTATAACCAACTCCAACACTAACGATTGATAACTCCCCTATCACGCCAGTAATAGGATAATAAAGCGGAGTGTCGGATTCAGGAATATGCGGAGAAGTTGGAACCCAGACAAGTCCGGTGTCATTCCATGCCATTGTCCGTTTCCATCCTTTCATTGGAACAACAGTGAGGTTGCAATTAATTTTAAGCTCTGAATTAAAGTATAAGGCGAGTTCGCCGATTGTCATTCCGTGTACATAAGGAATTTCAGCAGTTCCGATAAAAGAGATAAATCTGCTTTCAAGAACAGGTCCATCAACAATTATTCCATTTACCGGATTTGGCCTGTCAAGAACCACAAATTCCTTTTGACTCTTTGCTGCCTGTTCCATCGCAAGCTTCATCGTGCTTATATAAGTGTACGACCTTGACCCAATATCCTGAATATCAAAAACAATAACATCTATATCCTTTAATTTCTCATCAGGAATTGTTCTTGTTGAACCGTAAAGGCTGTAAACAGGTATTTTCGTTTTCGACTCGATGGAATCTGAAATATCTCCCTGAACTCCACCCAGAAAACCATGTTCAGGCGCAAATATCGCCACAAGATTGATGCCTTCCTTACTTCTTAAAATATCAACAATTGAATAAAAATTTTTATCGATACCCGTCTGATTCGTTATCAAACCAACTCTCTTTCCTTTAAGAATATCAAAATCCCTTTCTTTTAAAACCTCAAGTCCGGTTTTAACCTGGCAGTTAACTAACGCGCAGGCAAATACGCAAATGAAAATCGCTAACCATCTCGCATTTTTGCGCATCATTCCGCCTTGAACGCGAACTCTGGCACCTGGTAGGTTACCATCAGATCCTTAATATAAATTTCCTGTCTTAAAACCCGCTTATAATCTGTGAGATAAAGAACCCTTTCAGGTAGTGTAATTATCAGTTTCTTAAATTTTAAGGGATATTTAACAACGCCATCTCCAAAATACCTCCATTGGCTGCTATATGGCCAATGATACCCTTCACCCGGGTAATTGCCTGGAAGTGGGAATTCAAGATACCTCCAGCCCTCAAAATTTATATAACTTCTTTGCCATGCGTCATCCGTATTCCAATCGCATAAATTGGAACTTTTCAACTGCGCAAATTCTTCTGGTTTAAACCAGTCAGCCATCCACCTTGTGGGTTCTCCCTTTTGTTCTGCTCCTATGGAAATCCATCTCTGTCCTGATGCGTCTTCAAGCTCAAAAATAATTCTACCCCAGCCTCCATTACCATTTACCATTAACCCTATTTTTGTGGGTACCCCTGGAATTTCAACCCCGGTATTATGAGCCAGAACCTCATACATTGGAAGATATTCTGAGCCAGGGACAGGTAATTTCGGCTTTATTTGCATTACATTTGTTTCACCCTCAAAATAGTCCACAATCTTGAACTCAAAATTTCCTTTTCTTCTCGGGCAGTTAAAATTGTATGTCTCAAGTTCTCGATTAATCCCCTGCTCTATTTTCCATTCTGAAAGATTGCCAAGAGATGAAATCAAATGAAAATCCTTTTTTGGTCTTTCTTCCATCTTTGCGGCACCTGCCACAATTTTCAATGCAGGCCTATCAGCTGTAATGTACACTGGCTCTGAAGAAATCGTCAGAGATACAGAGTTATTTTTTACAGTCAAAAAGGTTTCATTTCCCATCATATCAGTCAAAAATCCTTTTACCCTGTTAGTGTAGATAATCTCGATATCTCTTGTGCCACGTATCGTCCATAGAGAACTCACATATTTTCCATCTTTTCTCATAAATTCAAGCCCATAAACAACAGATGAATTAACAGGTATTGCTCTGCTAAATTTAGCGCCGTCAAGGACCCGCGTCATCGCGGCTATCGCAACATAAGCTGGTTTAGGTCTGATATCTGGGATTCCATAGCATAATCCAGCAGCGCCCCAGTTGCTAAAATAGTATGAATTACCCACATCTGTTATTATCCCTGCCCTGATTATCGGGATACGCCATGCAAGGGAATGCATCATATGTCTGACAAAATATTTTGCCTGAGTTTCAGGAGAGAGATTGCCAGGATTTGTATTTGGGTAACACATCTCATAACACTGGCGAAGAGGTGTATTTTTATAACCATAATAATCAAGAATCATTCTATCCATCCACAGTCCTGCGTTATTCGCAATAAAATCAGGCGGTTGGGTTTCAGGCATCCTCATAAAATTGCCTGCTTCATTGCCTCTTGAACCCAGAAGCTCCGCAGGAAATTTATTTCTGCAAAACTCTTCAAGTAATTGAGGCGCACCGTTTCCAAAATAGATTTCAGTTTTAGGAAAGTGTTTTCTTATCGCAGTTGCAGTCTTTTCCGCATAATCCCACATCTCCTTAAACTTTTTCTCCTCTGATTCGCTCAAAACATATTTTCTGCCAGTGAAAACATCAGGCACTCTCATAATGTGTTCTCCAGATATTGCATTCTCATGAAAAATCATCAATCTTTCAGGAACCTTTATTGAAGGGTCTTTTTTTATCTTCTCAGCAAGTTCCTCAATCTGCCTATCGCTCAACTTCATATCATTACCTTTGATAATTCCATATTTTTTCCTTGCTTCATCTGAAAAACCAAACATTCCGTATCTGAGGCCTGCCTTCACATAAAGGGGCCCAACAATATCAGGATTATCAGAAGTAAAATGCCCACCGCAAAAATCCCAGGTTCCAAAAGGCGATTCATTTCTGTATTTTCGGTCGTCAGGCGCAAGCAGGGCAAAACTTGTAAATCTTGTGAAAACCAACCGCTTATTTATCTTAACGGAAATTGCAAGATCGTAATATCCTTTCTTTTTTACATCCAGTCTTAGTGGAACCATTGTCGCACCGGTATTGAAAACCTTGATATCTGACAATGAAACAGATGTAACATTTCCGTACCAATCAGTCGCTTTTGCCTCTATCTCACAATCCTTAAATGG
>JAMWBU010000062.1 GCA_023819255.1 Candidatus Omnitrophota bacterium | reverse complement strand
GGCAACGCTCACTGTAATTTTTGACGGTTTTCCAAACTGGTAATCGCCAAGGGTGAGCACGCTCAATCCGTTTATTTGGCCAACTTTTTCCCCGTTTGTATCAACCATTATTATGTTATCTTTCATCAGTTCTTCAATTCTCTTTTCAATGAGATTCGACCTGTATATTTTTTCTTCTATTGCTTTTTGAACATGCTCTTTTTTCACGATTTGTGAAGAATCAACACCTGCCCAGTAGTTTGCTTCTCTTAACAGGTCTGAAATTTCCATAAATCTTGTTGTAAGTTTTTTCTGGTCACTCACCACTCTTGAACCGAACTCAATGACCTTAGCCACGGCTTCCCTGTGAAATTCGCGCAATCCATCGTCCTTAACCCTTTTGCTGATGAATCTTGCGTACTGTTTTATCCCTTCATCGTTTCTTTCCATCAGAGAACTGAAATCCACCCTTACCTTGAAAAGCTTTTCAAAGTCCTCATCATAGGCGTGAAGAAGGTAGTAAATAAGTGGATTGCCAATAAGTATGATTTTCACATTTGCCGGTATCGGCTCTGGTTTCAATGTTGGAGTGTTGATGATTCTGAACTGTTCATTCAGGTCTTCTATCTGAATACTTTTGTTTTTAATTGTTCTTTTCAACGCCTCCCAGGCAAAATAATTCCGGAGAACATCAAGAGCGTTAAGAATTAAAAACCCGCCGTTTGCCCTGTGAAGCGCCCCTGGTTTTATCATTGTGAAATCAGTGAACATTGCTCCAAGTGTAGGCCTGTATTCAATCCTTCCTGTGAGATTGTAGCAGGTTGGTTGCGTTTCTTTTACAACAGGCGCTCCGTTCAATCTGCTGTTGTCAATAAGAACATTCACCTGATATTTATAAAGCTGGTTTTCTCTCACAGGCATCTTGATTCCCGGTAAAAACTCCATTTCTCTTTTTTCTTCAAAATTGCCAGGATTCTCCACAATATCCTGCTGAACCTCATCAAGATAGTTCAAGACCTCCTTAAATTCCGCATATTTTTCCTTCAGTTCATTGATTCTTGGACTTACAGTAAAAAAAGTTGTTTCGTGCTCGATTTTCTGTAATTCCTCTCTGGTTGCTCTGTCTGCCTGCCTTATTTCCCTGAACACCTCTCCAAGTTCAGAAACAAGCATTTCCTCTTTTGCTTTTATCTCCTTTTTTGCTTCTTCGGTAAGTTTTTCCATATCTTCTTCTGTGAGCGGCTTGCCTTCGATCAGAGGTACAAACACAAATCCTGAGGGCGTGTGTTTAAGCGCGAATGACGCTGATTTTGCTTTTTCTTCAATCTGATTGATTAGTTCTTCTTTAACCTTTTGGAATTTCCTTATGACTGAATTCTTTTGTTCTTCGTATATCTTGCTTTCAAATGCCCTTGGAAGGTCTATTTTCAATTCTTCAATGAAGGTTTCCATATCCTTTCTGAATGTTTCGGCTTTTCCTGGAGGAAACCTTAAATATTGAGGATTATCTGGCTGTGAGAAATTGTATACATAACACCAGTCGTCAGGAGTGGAACTTTTTCTCGCTAATTCTTTGACTGCGGATTCAACGGATGTTGTTCTTCCGCTTCCTGGCATGCCTGAAACATAAATGTTATATCCGTCTTGTTCCATCTGGAGTCCGAATTCAAGAGCTCTGGCGGCTCTTTCCTGTCCGATGATGCCTTCAATCGGTTGTACGCTTTCTGTTGTTTCGAATTCAAGGTGATCAGGATTGCAGAGCGCCCTTGCCTGTTCGTGCTTTACTGGTTCAACAGTCATTGTGTCTCCTCTGTGGTAAAATAATACCACAAACATATTTTACCATAAAAAAAGGGGAAATTGTGAAAAAAGGAAAGGCTGCTTACCTTCTTGGAAAAAGAAAATTTGTGATTGATGAATGTGAAGTACCCGATTGCAGGGATGACGAGGTTTTGATCAGGATCAAAGCAGTTGGCGTTTGCGGCTCTGATGCACATTATTTTCTTGACGGAAGGATTGGCGATCAAATTGTTCCAGAAAAATTTATCATAGGCCATGAGGCGTGCGGAGAAATTGTGGAAACAGGTAAAAATGTCAGGTCCGTGAAAAAAGGAGACAGGGTTGTTATTGAGCCCGGAATTTCCTGCGGCATATGTGAGTTTTGTATTACTGGAAGGCCAAACCTCTGTCCGAATGTAAAATTTCTCGGCACTCCTCCTGTAACAGGCGCATTCAGGGAGTTTATTTGTATGCCAGAAAAAAATGTTGTTAAACTTCCTGATCAACTTAGCTTTGCGCAGGGAACTCTCGCTGAACCGCTGGCGATTGCTCTTTACGGAGTGCGGCTCTCGAACCTGCTTGTCGGAGACAGCGTGGCAATTTTAGGCGCAGGACCAATCGGGCTGTCTGTTCTATTTTGCTGTAAAACAGGCGGGGCAAGCCAAATTTCTGTGACAGAAATTGTAGAGGAAAGAGCATATATGGCAAAAAATCTTGGCGCGGATTATGTCTATCTTGCGAATAAGCAGGACATTGTCAGGGAGATTTTTTCGCATACTGAAGACAGGGGCGTTGATATCTGTTTTGAGTGCGCTGGAAAACAGGAAACAGTGGATCAGATGATACAGGTTTGTTCCATAGGTGGCAGGGCAGTTATTTTCGGGATTCCTGCCGAAGACCGTATTTCATTTGACCCTCATCTTGTCAGAAGGAAACAACTTCCTATTTTTAGCGTAAGAAGGTCTGCTTTCACAACAAAAATGGCTCTTGACTTTATGTGTAATAGCAACATAAAGTTTACTTCGATCATCACCCACAGGTTTCCACTTGAGAAAATCCAGGATGCTCTTGAACTTGTTTCGTCGAAAAGTGACGGAGTGATAAAGGCGATTGTTGATGTGAGCGTATGATGAAATTTTGTTAATAGAATCAATCTCCCTCTTTTTTAAAGGGAGAAGGGGGGACTTAAAAAAGAATACTTTTCTCAAGCTTTCGTGAGCAAAAATACTTGATGATGATGGGCCTGGTACCGTAAAAATTTTTTAATGAACAATAACCGATTTTATGAGAAAGACAGATAAGATCAGGATTCCACAGGAAACAATAAGACGACTGGCTTTATATTTAAGAAGCCTGCGGAAACTCAGCCAGCAAAATTTAACTATTGTTTCATCAAGTCAGATAACAAATCATTTAAATGTGACATCAGACCAATTTCGCAAGGACCTTTCCTATTTTGGTTCACTTGGTAAACCCGGTGTTGGTTACAGGGTGGACGAGCTCATAGAACATCTGGAGAAGATTCTCGGGGTTGACAGTGAACGCAGGATAATTCTTGCAGGAGTTGGCAAACTTGGTTCAGCGCTCCTTGCCTATCCTGGCTTTTTGAATTTTAATTTCAGGATTGTAGCGGCTTTTGACAATGATCCTGTGAAAATCGGAAAGAAGCGAGAAGGGATCAGGATAGAAGATATTTCAAGAATGCGCGAGGTTGTTTCTCGGTTTGGTGTACGTCTTGCCATACTTGCTGTGCCTGCTGAGAGCGCGCAATCTGTGGCTGAAAAACTTGTTGAGTGTGGTATCCGCGGGATTTTGAATTTTGCGCCTGTAAATCTGGACCTTTCTCAAAAGGTTTATGTGCTTGATGTTGATATGGGCACTGAACTGATGGCTCTTACATATTTTTCAAGACGAGTGTTATTATGAGGTGATTTTTCTCACAGGATGAAATCATCAGAGAACAAAGATGTTTCTTTTTAATCTTTTTTGCGGTTTTTTTCCCTGTTTTATCATCTCGATTTTTTTTCTTCCATCTTTGTAAAAGGTGGATAGCAGAGGGATTTTTTGAAGCAGTTCCCCCCTTTTCTAAAGGGGGACAGAAGGGGGATTTTGCGAATAAGCAAAAAGCAGGGATCTGGAAGTTAGATCGTTGTAAATTTTTGTGTTGCAAATTTTTTGACATGGTAAAATAAAAATCCTATAATAAAGATGATGACTGTAGATAAAGGTCAGGTGCGCTTATGAAAAGAACGAAACTGCTTGCGGTGTTTGCAGTATTCGGGTTATTTATCAGTTTTGCTAATTGCCAGAAACAATATTTGATTTATTCTCAGGCCGATTCAAATAACGGATACTCTGATCTTATACGCTATGATACCGCCACTGGCGAGACATCCTTTATCACTGGATTTTCAAAATCAGACGCATATTCCATATTAAGTGTTTCTGCCCATCAGGACCAGATTTATTTTACAAGGGCTTCGCTTATAAATGGCCGGCCAAATTCCACAATCTGGCGAATCTATATCGATGGAAGCGGGTTGACTGATTTTCTTTCGCCCGACACAGAAATTTCTTATAAATATGTCGCTGTTTCCCCAGACGGCAACACTGTTGCGTATGTTGCAAATACCAGAGAGAGTCCTTTTAACTTTCATCTTTACATTTGCAACAGCGATGGCACAAACACAAGAAGATTGACTTTCGACCCTACCTGGAATTGCGCTTATCCGGTTTTTATAAACAACGATACAATTGTTTTCAGGGTAACAAAAGATCAACTTCAGGATTACTATACTGCAACGACATCAGGGGTCCTTTCAAATCTTACCAATAACGATACTTTTGCTCCATATTTTTCTCGCCTTGGTAGACCAGTAGTTAATTACAGCGGAAATGCCATCATTTATGCAAAACAGGTTCAAGAAATTTCTGGTTATAGAAAATGGGCAATTTATAAACTATCGCCAGTCGATGGGACTGGGGTAGAAGAGTTGCTGACTGATTTTTTATATTTTGCTGAATCTGATCCCCTTTTGCAGGAAGAGCCATATCCCGCGTTTTACGGAAGCAACGACAATCAGATTGTTTTTTGCGGTTCTCTCGCAGGAAATGTTTACGATTTATACAGTGTAAACATTCCGATAGTCAATCCCTATCTTGTTAAACTGACAGATGGACCCTATCACATCAGTTTGCCTGTTACAACTGAAGTACCTGCTGTACCGCAAAGGTATGTTTATTTGCAAGGCGGTTATGTGTATGTGAGAGACCAAAATGGCGCTCCTGTACGGCTGACGGCAGGAGCTGATAATAGACATCCAGCGATAAATAGAAGGGGAACAATGGTTGCTTTTGCCTCTTCAAACGGCATCTATGTAATAAGACCCAATGGCGCAGGACTTGTTCAGCTTGAATCAAACACCTTTGCGGACTATCCTGAATTTTCGCCTGACGGGCTCTGGGTTTTATATGTGAAAAATGGCGACATTTATGCAAAAAGGATTGACAATTCATCAGGCGCTCGCTTGACATATACCGGCAATGTTGCTGGAGATATAAGGTTTTCGCCATCCGGACAGGAGATAGTCTTTACAGGTTTTGTCAGTGGCAAAAAGCACATATTCATCTGTCCTGTTCAAATTTCGTATGACCAACCAATGACAATCATTTCCGGAGTTCCGAGAGACATCACTCCATCAACATCTGAAAATTATCAGGCATCTTTTTCTCCCGATGGAAATAAAATTGTTTTTGTGACGACAAGAAACCAGGTTTCTGAGCTCTGGCTGATGAATAAAAACGGCACGGGACAGAGAAAAATTATGTTTTCTTCAAGCCCTCAAAATCCAGCAAACCCATGTTTTTCAACCTATTCATCAGACATCATTTATTATATCGCCGGTATTCCTCAAAGAATTTACATCGCAGATATTTCACAGCAGTTTATTACGCCGGTATCTACCGGGTATAACGCGGACCATATGCAGGTTTCTAATATTCCCGCGGGTGCGATTGAGGCAGAAAGATTTATTGGCATCAAGGAAAGGGATCCCTATATTGCGTTTACTTATCATCTTGCGATGCATATTGATAAAATACCATTGCCAAACAGTGCGATATTGACTGAAGTAATACCTGATGGTTGGACATTGACTGGTGTGAAGATAAATGGAATTGTGCCTGTTCAGATGACAAGCAATGGAGCCACAACAGGCCAATTGAAATGGATTTTTGGACCAGCAGGCATTGCACCATTGCAGGATAGCGTACTGCAGATTACGATTGAAAATGTTAATCCGGGTTCTGAGACATACGGCGAGTTTAGAGGTTTTGGTGGATGGACCCAGACAACCGAAAAAATTTTTACAAGGGGAAATTCCGCAATTTTGATTGCAAATCCTTTTATTCCGGTTGACACAGATTATGATTGGAAAATTTCGGATGAGGAACTTTTATATGCAATTTTCCTCTGGTCAATCAATGGAAGAATTTCAATGTGGCCAGAAGATTTATCTGAATGGGATTTTCAACTTCTTTCGACCATCAGCTTCTGGGCAAATCCACAGGGATATACATACGATCTAACTAATAGCAGAGGTCAGGGAAAATATCTATGGAAAAAACAATAAGGAAAATATTTTTCTTTAACTCAATTTTTCTTTGCGTGTTTTTTCTCTCTGGTTTTGCCTGGAGCGCTTCTCAGTACTCTGGCTATCTTTATTTTATAAAGGGCAACAATTTATGGGTCAATGACCTTTCCAGCGACAGTTCCACAAGATTGACCCGTCTTGATGTTGCTATTGGTCCGGGTTCAATCGCCAATCCCTCGATATCATCTGACGGGACAAAGATTGTTTTTTCGTATAAAACAAGCACTGGCTCTGAGACAATGCTTTATTCAGTTAATACTGACGGCAGTGGCCTTGAAAATCTGAGTTTAACGCATAATCTTGGCGGTCAGACAAAAAATCAGAGCTCGGGTTCTTACAGTCCTGATATGACAAAAATTGTTTTTACCGCTGAAATGAGGAACCCGGGTCCTGTGGCAGGATTTCAGCTCTGGATGAAAGAATTGACTGGTTTGAAAAGGTTGTTTCAGCTTACACTGATGAATGGAGATTGTTCTGACGCACAATTTGTTGATGACACCCATATACTTTTTAAGCACAAATACGGATTTCTTGAAGATTATTATCTGATTTCAACTGATGGTTCTGATCTCACAAATCTCACAAACAATGCAATCCTTTAACCATATTTGCCGCGTCTCGTCATGCCGGTTTTGAATCTTA
>JAMWBU010000022.1 GCA_023819255.1 Candidatus Omnitrophota bacterium | reverse complement strand
CGGAGGTTCTGGCTTAAAGTCAACTACCCTAATGTGAAAGAGAAACAGAAAACTTAGCCACAACTTCCTAACTCCCCCCTCTGAACTCCCCCTTTAACTGGTACCACTACTTAGAGATATCACAAGTTCTGAGTGGGTTACTTTGCACTGCTGAGTTTTGGACTTGCGACGCTCTATCTTTCTATCTCTGCTTTTCTGCTGTTGACTTCTCTTATAACTTTTAAATCAAACTTTGGCTTTCTGTGGTATGTAAGTAAGCCATTGGTCTCCTGCTCAACATCGTAAAGCTGCGTGTAGCAAAATCCGCAAATTTTAGGATGGCTCAAAAGAATTTCAGTAAGGTTTTTATATCTTGAAAGAAACTCATTTTTTGATTTCGGCCTTGTGCCATATCCCCAGCTCTCCCTGCTTTTACCTTCGTCCCACCAGATACCTCCGTATTCACTCACCCAATATGGCTGGCCTCTGTACAGGGCGTCAATACCGGGGTAATTCTGCCAGATACTGTCGCTATTTCTGAATGGCTCAAAATCAGCCCTGAATTTTTCAGGATCCTGCTGGTAGTTATGACAGTCATAGATGTCTGTTTCAACATGGATGTATCCGCTAGTATCGATAACAGGACGGCTTCGGTCAAGCTTTTTTGTAATTTTGTAAAACCGCCTTATAAGTTCATTATCCTGTGGTTGGTGTGTTTCATTAAGGACGCACCAGCCAATGATAGAGGGATGGCTGATGTCTCTTTTTATAACATCTGTCCACTCATCTATCAGGATTGAAGCTGTCTCATGGCTTGCTCTGTTTTTTATTCCCCAGTTGGGGTATTCATCCCAGACAAGATAGCCAAGCCTGTCTGCAAAGTATAAAAATAACGGCTCAAAAATCTTCTGATGCAGTCTGGCGCCATTGAACCCCAACTGTTTTGCGATTTTTATATCATCGACCAGAGATTGTTCATCCGGCGCAGTATAGATGCCATCAGGATAGTATCCCTGGTCAAGAACAAGACGCATAAAAACCGGCTTTCCATTGAGAAGAATTTTTTTGCCCTTGATTTCAATCTTTCTGAAACCAAAATATGAATGAACCTCATCCTGTTTTTCGTTTTTAGCAAAAAGCGAGATTTTAACATTGTAAAGAAATGGATTTTCAACATTCCATGGTATGAAATTTCTTATGGCGCAGGTCGCAAAAACAGGCCCGGCTCCAGCTGTTGATGTTTCACATATCGTCCGGTTGTCCGCATAAACCGAAATCTTTACAACGCCTTCTCCCACAATATCGATCATAAACAGAACCTGTCCTGTATCAAAATCAGGATGTATCTCCAGTTGCTTGATATAACTTTTACCTGTCGCGTGAAGATAAACTGTCTGCCAGATGCCGGTTGACCTTGTGTAATAACATCCATATGAGCCGTATTTTGTTGATTGTTTGCCGCATGGCTGCGTAAATGACCTGTTATCGTCATATGCATTGACAACAAGAAAATTTTCTTTTTTCAAAAATGGTGTGATTTCGAAACAAAATGGCGTATATCCGCCTGTGTGATGTCCCAGATGTTGTCCATTTATCCAGACATTTGCCAGAAAATCCACTGCGCCAAAATTTATAAAAATCCTTTTGTTTTTCCAGTTTTCCGGAATCTCAATTTTCCTTTTATACCACACAGAAACAAGAAAGTCAGTGTTCTCGATTCCGG
This sequence comes from Candidatus Omnitrophota bacterium, assembly GCA_023819255.1. Taxonomy (GTDB): domain Bacteria; phylum Ratteibacteria; class UBA8468; order B48-G9; family DTJG01; genus DTJG01. The sequence continues at coordinate 29,109 of JAMWBU010000022.1, read as the reverse complement.
AAAGAGAGCTTTCAGGCGCAAATGGCACAATGATTTTCTCCTTAAACTTCTTATCAGGCAAAAAAAAATTCTTCTCAATTCCTGTGTTTGAGAAATCAAACTCAAAATCCCACGCTCCATTCAGGTTGAGCCATTCTTTTCTCAAAAAATCAGGCCGCGGATTTTCATTTCTTGGAATCTCCTTCATCATAGCCCCCACTGGTAGGAAAAGATTTCTCCCCTGTAAAGTTCAAAAGAAAGATATAATGGCTTATCTGGTGGAATATCAGAAATTTTCTTTTTCTTGAAAACAACCGGCGCCTTAACACAATCCCCTGTGATCGGAAGACACTGGTCAAAATCAAAACCGTCAACCGGTTTACGGCTGTTCTTATCCATAATTGCCACCTTCACATATCCTTCGGGGCAGTTGGCATTAACATACATCTCTGGTTTTTCCGGATTTACAAAGAGCGGTTCAACACCTGATGCATCAGGGTTCATTGAAAAACGCCCCCTGTGAGTTGCGTATAAACTTGCGTATCTGTCTTTTTTAAATTTTGCAAGACCGATGAAATAAGAATTTTCCTGTTCTTCAAGGGAAATATCTTTTTTGAACCGGAAATTTACATCTATGCACCAGCCGTGCATAAAAGGAGTTCCTGAATAATAAAGAAAAACTTCATCATCTTTTTCAAGAAGATTCAAACCCGGACACATAAATCCTGAATCAAAATCACCTGGTTTCCCCAGTTCAAGAAACACCGGCCTTCCAGCAGGATATCTCCAGTTAAACGCATTATGGGAATATGCAAGACGAAAATGAGAAAAACCAGACGGGTTCTGGCCGAAATTGCTCCTGAGGGGAAGGCCTATGCAAAACACATTCTGCACAGCAATGTACAGATCACCTGTTCTGTGAAGGGTAATTCCGTAAAAATCAGTTATCAAGAATCCATGCTGCCTTGCTATTATGTCATCATAGTCATCAGCAACAAAACATTCGTTCCATTTAAAAACCCCATCATAACCAGTCCAGTTTTCAGCATCTTTACTTTCAAGACCAATAAAAGAACGCCTCGTAAACATATTGTGCATCAATCCAACTTTCTGAAACATCAGGTATCTCTTTGATGGAAAATCAGTATAAATGCTGCCGCAGTCTCCATGAGCGACGATTTTTTTTATTCTTTCCCACTGGAACCCATCGTTTGAACCAAAAAGTATTGTTCCCCTTTCATCGATTGCTCCACATTTATCAGTGATGCCTGGTTCTGGCTTGCTGATCTGAATTACAATTGCGTAGTATCTGTATTTGCTTCCAGGAAGACCCCTTACCACTCCCTGAACTGCCCCTGGAAGCGCAAGAAGATTGTTTTTTGGCCAGATATCCTGCGCTGTAATTTTTAAATCCGGCTTTTTCCAGTTTATGCCATCTGCGCTTTCAGCATATGCTGAATAAAAATGATCCGCATTTTCAGAATAATCCTTTGCTGACGGCTGAACGGCATACCACATTCTGTAAATTCCATCTTCGTAAAGAACACTCGGGTATTCTGAACACCTTGCATCCCATGGCGTGTCTGTTGTTTTCGGCCCATTTATCTGAACCTTTTCTGCTTTCGGAAATCTCTGGACAATACTTGTGTCCCAGTCGCTCAGGGTGTCAAGGTCAATAAAAATATGCTTTTTGCTTTTCATAACTTCTCCTGTTAGTTTGATAATAGTTCCAATGCCTTTTTTGCAGTATAAATATCAAGTCCAAAAAGCCCGTTCCACCATGTTTTGAAGGATTTTCTGTCTCCGACATATCTTATGTAATAAGCAGCAGCTCTCTTTTCAAGAGAATTTATTTCTCTGCAGATCTGATTAAATCTCTTTTTCATTTCTATAAAGATTGTCCGGGGAATCTCTTTTTTCATTGGATTCCACCACCTTGCTTCTTCCTGAAGAAAAAGTAGCTTTGTCCATAATAGTTCTGCCTCAACACTGATAACCAGGCCCTCTCCAAATATACCTTCGACCTTACCCTGTTTCAGAACAAGAAGAGTGTTCTGGAGGTTTTTAATTCTTCCCGCAAAACCAGGGCCTGAAGCATTGCTTGATATCACCCACACAATATCATCAAGAGAAAATCTTCCAAAATTAACAGGCATACCAATCTCACAGCAGACAATCTTTGAGATTTCCTTGATGTCAGATGGTTGTGTTTTCCCTGAATAAGACGCGGCGGCGAAATGCGCAATATTATAAAGGGCAACAGTCCAGGGTGGAGAAACTGGCGCGTAGGAATGAGCGCGAGCCCAGTTTGTGGCAATAATTCCTTTAATCTTCAATCCTTTCACAACATCAATCATAGACAGAGGGTTTAAGACACCTCTGATGAAACTGGGCGAAAAAAGCATATCAGAACAATTGTATGTGGCACATGCCGTCCAACAATTTTTTCTGTATTTCGAAATTATTCTTGTCTGGCTGAAACTTTCTGGATATCCTGTTTTTTTATCAATTTCTACAATTCTTTTTATTTTTTTATCCAGGTCCTCAAAAAAATTGCCGTCTTTTTCAATCTGTGAAACTGGCAAACAGGTTGCCTTTGCCCTGAATGGATTTTTTGCGGCAAGTATTGTTGGCCTGACTCCACCAATCAAAACCTGCTGAGATATTTTCTCGATGTCGCCATATTCCCATACAACAGGTATCACATTTTCATCAATTTCTTTCAACAGTTCAAGACGGTTTTCAGTGAAAAACATATCAGCCCAGAATAATGGTGTCCGACCATTTCTTTTCACAATGTTCCAGACCCACCGGGCATGTTCAAGGTAAAATTCAATCTTTTCTTTCTCTTCAACTGCTTTTTTGCATTCAGGGCAGAAGCCTAACTGATGTGTTTCATCCTGGCCTGTGTGAATGTACCTGCTGGCACCGTGGAATTCACATATAATTTCCAGCAAACCTTCAATGTATTTTTTTGCCTGCTTTTTCAATGGACATATCTGCTGTGGATACTCTGGATTTTCAAAAAGTACCTGTGTCCCTTTTATCCTCGAAAGATACTCAAGATGGCCAAATGTCTGGATAAGGGGGATCCATTGGATGCCATTGTCAGAAGCAGTCTGAATAAGAGTCTTTAGCTGTTTTTTTGTGTATCTTTCTGAAGCAGGAAACTGATTTTTCAGTGGAAGATATGGGAAACGATGTTCATATTCAACAAGTACTGCGTTAATTCCCCATCTTGCAAGCAATCTTATAAGGTTTATAAAAGATTCAAAGGGAATTTTTGGGCCTTTAAGGTCTATATGAACAATCCTGTTTTCAATTACCGGCTTGCCATAAACCCATTCTGCTTTTTTCATTCAAATTATCTTGTTTTTACCGGGATTTAATGATACCTGAAATGGCTTTTCAGTTCCAGCAATACAATTGATTTTTATATTTTTTTTCAAAAGATTATCAATGACAAGATTCTGGATTTTGCCTTTTTTCATATCAGCGCTAACAACAAGGCCGCCTCCTGCGCAAATATTTTCAAATGAAACATCTTTCCATTTATGGCAGGATGAAACAAGAATTCTTAAATCATCTCCAGTAAGATTTGCGCAGATTCCATTGATAGCCCAGACCATTGCGGCATGAGCAGTTAGAAACCAGTGATTAAAAAACTCGCCGTGATAAAAAATCCTCTCAGGGATTCCACCAAAATAATTTGTGTATCTTGCAGCATTATCTATAATTTCCATGCAATGGCTATCTCCAATTCTTGATAATATCCTTGCAACATGCCAGTTTGCCCATGGAAACATTTTTTCCGCATATCTTGTAACACCATGGAAATTATATGTATCCATATCTTTATCGTAATTCTCCATCATCTTTTTGATTGTTGGTTTGAGGCAAGGGTGAAGCGGGAATAAGTCAAAAATCAATGAGCCCCAGTGGGGAAGTTTTCCACCCTTAAAAGATTGCATAATACCATTTTCATCAACATTCATATTAAGGCCTGCTTCAATCTTTTTTATAATTCGCTCTATATTCTTAATCTCTGATTTTATTCCAGGTATTTTTGCGGCGTCTCTGTACTCCATAAGAGCCTTGAGGGTAATTGCGCTTGTCCATGTATCATTGATTTTCTCTATTACAGTGGATTCATCAACCCCCTCGCACCTTTTCACAATAATATAATTTTTTCTGTCCTGAAGAAAACCAGAAACAATTAAAAATAAAAGGTCCTGCGCAAAAGGAAAAAGTTTTTTCAATAGTTCAATCTCGCCTGTGTAATGATAGAACTGGAAAATCTGGTGCGCCCACATTGCATTATTGTGAATCTGCTTTGTTAAAAAACCATAGTCGGTAAATCTTATTTCTTCTGCGGTCCACTCAAGCCTTATTCCTTTTGAATTATGTGCCTGTGCCAGCTTTTTCCCTTCATCCTGATAAACAATGAGATGTTCAAGAACCTTCTTTGCCTCAGAAAAATTACCGCATCCAAGCATCGCCTCAACCGCAAAACATGCGTCCCAGAACATTACACCCTGCCATAAATACGGCATAATTCCCATTGGAAGAAATCCAGAAGGATGAAGATTTGCTCTTATTATGTAACGACTCGTTTTGTAAATGTGCAAAACAGCAGGGTCGGGTATATTTACTATTGATGTTGAAAAATAATCCTTCCACAAATTCCTGTGCTGGCTGTGAATTTTTTGAAAGGATGCATTTTGGCATTGCTGAAGTATTTTTCTGGCTTGATCTTCAAAATTATGCTGGTCTCTGTTATCAATCACAATCAGATATCTTGTGAAGGACTGTCCCTTTTTCATATTACAGGTTCTCAATAGCGCAATGAATTCTGTTTTCTTTGGATATTCGTGTCTCGCTGCTTTTGCAGGACAATCAAACCAGCTGATGGCGATACCATTTATGTTCTGCTTTGAAAATCTGCATATCATCAGCGAATTTTTCGCAATCGTTTCCAGAGAAAAACTGTCCATAACCACTGGCTCTGGATACATATCCAATCTTGCTTTCGATGGCGCATTGATGAAAAACTGAATAGAAGCGCCTGTTTCAGGGGTTTTTAGAAATTCATAGTGTTCAACAAGAATATGGTCATTTGTAAGAAATGTCGTTACCTTGATTTCAAGTTCCTGAAGTGATTGGTTATCAAGCTGGCTGTAAAATGTTGTAACTGTCGCTGTTTCAGGGTCAAAAACCTGCCTGCAGTTTTTCGGAACAATCATTTCCTCATTAATGAGAGCGTTTGAAGAGAATTCAAAAAGAGGAATAAGCCGACCATAAACAAGCTGTGTGTCATATATTCTGCGGTCTGACTTGTACCAGCCGCGGCAGTGCTGCAGTGTAAGCATGCTTGAGTAATCAGAGTTTTCCCACCAGCTGTCCCCTGAACCTGTTATGTTAACCATCACGGCATCAACACCGTTAGCAAGGTACACAGGATAGTAGAGCCTATCACGAAAGCAAAACTGTTCGGTTTGTTTTTTAAATGGCTTCATTTTTTTATTTTACTGATGATTGAAAGAATTTTTCTCGCCGTGCTTTCTATATCACGGTTGATAAACCGATAATCATATTTTTCTATTAGAATTTTTCTTTCCATTGAAGATTCTTTCAACCTTCGTCTTATATTTTCTGAAGTTTCTCCCCTTTTTTTGAGACGGATTTCCTGCTCCTTCAAAGAAGGCGGGAGGATACCAATAAGTATTGCTTCTGGATATTGTTTTTTAATCTGCAATCCTCCCTGTGTATCAATTGTAAGGAGAACAATTTTAGACTTCTTTATATTTTTTTCTATGAAATCTTTAGAAGTTCCGTAGTAGTTGTCATACACCTTTGCCCATTCAGCAAAAAAGCCATCGCGTATCATTTTTTTGAAGTTGTCCTGGCCTATAAAATGGTAATCTATTCCTTTTGTTTCTCCTGGTCTCGGACTTCTTGTTGTGTAAGATACAGAAACGGCGATATCGTCGCATCTTTTTTTCAGCTCATTAACAAGAGTGGTTTTTCCTGTTCCTGAAGGGGCAGAAAGGACAACAATCTTTGACTTATGGAGTTGCTTTGCCTTTTGTCTTGAGGTCATTGATCATTCGGGTCGCTATGTCAAAAAAGGCAGTATAATTGTCTCTGACAAATTCCCACTGTTTTATTGCTTTTTCTATCTCGCCGTTTTTTTCATAGGCGTGGGCAAGCACATCATCAACATAATCCGGATGAGGGTATTTGGTAGCCTTTTCAAAATACTTCACAGCATTTGGATAATCTTTGCCTTTGTGATAATAGGTCCATCCAAGTTCAAAATAGATGTCATATTTGTTTGCGTTAAATGGATAGGAAATCCCCTTTTTGAGAAATTTTATTCCCTGATCGTACCAGTACTGCTTTTCTTCCTCTGTTTTTACTGCGGCGTAGATGTTGTAAGCCATATGCCATCCACCTATTGTCCAGACCAGGATATAACTTGGTTGAAGCCATGCAATCGCCTCAAGCAAAGGAAGGATTTTATAGTGTTGCCCGCTGTGCCAGAGTGTTTCCATCTGAAGCCACAGAAGGTCAGCCGCTAGCCCTTTGAAACCGCCTAAAACCAGACTTCCAGCCATCTGACCCGGCATCAAAAGAAGAGCGCTTTCAAGATTTTCAAGTTTTTTCCTGTAGTCAATCTGAACCTGAACAAGATGCACGCCGACAAATAAAATCACAATAATGACAAAATATCTGTAGCCCTTTTTTCTCATATTTCCCTTTTCTCAAAAAAGTATAGAGCGATGTAAAGAGCAATACACAGATACAGAATTCCATAGAGAATCGTCCAGCCAACATAACCCCAGCTAACATTGAGTCCAACGACTATTTTGTCCCTGATGTTGAAATTCTCATAGTTTGGCACAAGTGTATAAAGCATGTCTGTGAGTCCCCTGACAATAATATTTTCTGTCCTTTCAACTAATTCCTTTCCATATGATGTTAGATGGCCAACTATGTAAAGGAAAAAAGAGCAGATAATATTGAACGCGTCTGAAGTAAATGTTCCAAGGGCAAGCGTGATGCCGCTGATCAGCATAAGTTCAAAAAATATCAAAAGAAGGGTCTTGAAAACCTGTAAATCCGGCGGGCTTTTCTTGAAAAACAGCAACCCAATGAAAAAAACAGTCATCAGGATAAAATTAATCAGAACAATCATTGAAACGCCGAAAAACTTACCCAGAACAAAGTCAGAGCGTCTTATGGGTTTTGTTAAAAGGGTGTAAATCGTGCGGCGTTCAATTTCTGTGGATATGGCGTAAAGAGAGCCAAAAATTGCCATAAGCGCCCCAAAAAACTCGATCGCAGAAAAACTCACATCCTTTATCATCTTGAGTTCTTCTTCAGCTGTTAGGAAAGAAAAAAGTTTTGATGCGCCAATCACAATCAAAGCAAAAATAAGTATGATGTACAGGGTCTTTTTTCTCATTGATTCCCTGAAGGTATTGAGTCCTATAAGCCACATTTTTTTCATGTTACATCTCCTGTTTTCGCAGCTTCCTGGTTATCAAAAGATGATATTGTTTTGACAAAAAGGTCTTCAAGATTTGTTGCCTGATATTGCTTGTTCAGGCCATCCAGAGTGCCAAGCGCAAGAAGATTACCTCTGTGAAAAATAGCAATTCTGTCGCAGACCCTTTCAACTTCTGAAAGAAAATGGCTTGACAGGAGTATTGTCTTGCCCTGTTGTTTCAATTGCAACAAAAGGTTTCTTGTGTCTCTGCAACCAATCGGGTCAAGACCTGTCGTTGGCTCGTCCAGAATCAAAATTTCAGGGTCGTTTATCAGGCTTGCCGCCAGTCCTATCCTTTCAAGCATCCCTTTTGAGTAATGCCTGAGATGCAACTTCTTTGCGTTATGCAATTCAACCAGTTCAAGCAACTGTTCTATCCTTGCGTTTGTTGTTTGCGTTTCCAGAGAAAATAAACTTGCATAAAACCGAAGAAGTTCTGGCCCTGTAAGGTAGTCATAATAATAAGGATTTTCAGGAAGAAAACCAACATGCTGTTTCATATTTATGTCGTGCGGATTCTTACCCATAATATACGCCTCGCCTGCTGTTGGAAACAGAATTCCAAGCAGGAGTTTCAAGCAGGTCGTTTTTCCTGAACCATTCGGCCCGAGTATCCCGAATATTTCTCCCTGATTAACCTGGAGATTCACCTTCTCAAGACCTATCACTGTTTTCTTCTTTCCAAGAAAATAGTGCTTTGTAAGGTCTCTGGTTTCGATAATTGCCATAATACCCTCCCGCTTATAAAATTTGCTTTATTTTATCACAAATCTATCTGTCAACAAACTTTCCGAAAATCATTTTAATTAGAGAACAGAGCATATTAGATTTTTTCCCCGACTTTTCTGAAATATGCATAAGGTTGCGCACCTTCACTGCAAGTTTCGTCTTCAAAATTTCCTCATTTCCTTCCCTATCAAGCAGGTCGTCGAGAATTTGAAACGACTGACCGAAAAGTATTCCGATTTCTTTGAGCATTCCTTTCTCTTTTTCCCTGCATCCTTTTACAATCGCTGGAATTTCAAAACAAATAGAAAATAGTTCTCCTGTTTTTTTTCTATCAATCCAGTTTTTTGTTCTTTGCGAAACCTTTCTTTCTTTATAAATCATATCCAGAGATTGCCCTCCTGCCATTCCATTTGAGCCAAGCGCATCGCATGTTTTTATCACTGCTTCAACTTTTCCACACTTGGCAATCTCTCTTATTCCAAGGCACAAAAGCGCATCTCCTGCTAAAATGGCCTCTGCCTGACCAAATTTTCTGTGGCAGGTTAGTTTACCTCTTCTGTAATCATCATTGTCCATGCACGGAAGGTCATCGTGAACAAGTGAAAAACAGTGGATCAGTTCTATTCCACACGCCACAGGCAGAATTCTTTTTGGATTCAGCCCCACGAGTTTCGCGATAGCCATCACAAGCAAGGGTCTTATTCTTTTTCCGCCGGGAAAAACAGAGTAATTCATGGCTTTTTCAAGCCTTTTTGCCATGCCGCCAGTTGGTTTCAGGCATTCTTCAAGGTAATTATTAATTTCTTTCAGGGATCTTTCAATTTCTTTTTCCAAGGTAAACCTTTTTAAGTCGTGAAACGCCAAAACGGGTTAATATTTCCTGCGGAACCGTGTTGCACATTTGTGCCATATCTTCAACTGATAACTCCTGGTCCAGAAAAACGATCTTCGAACCTTCATCCAGTGTTTGATCTATCTCAAGGATTGTCTGATCCATACAGATTCTTCCTCTCACTGGAAAAAGTTTATCGTTGTGTTTCATAAAAAACCTGTTTGAAAGAGACCTGTCAAGGCCATCTCCATAACCAATCCCGATAATGGCAATCCTTGTGTCCTTTGAGCACACATAAGTTCCGCCATAACTTATCGCACTGCCAGCAGGCACATCCCTTACAAGAAGAATTTCTGCTGTTCCCTTCAGGGCATATCTCAATCCAGAGATTTTCTTAAAAACCCTCAAGAAAAGGGTGGGGTATACCCCGTAAAGAAGAAGTCCGGTTCTCACCATAGAAAAGCTCTCGACACTCTCCGGGACATTAACAATTCCACCAGAATTTGCAATGTGTGTGATAATTTTTGATCGCGCAGGTATCACAGATAGCGCTTCACTAAAAATTTTAATCTGTTTCAAAGAAAAAAATCTGTCAGGATTCTCAGAATTTGAAAAATGGCTGAAAATTCCCTCAATTTTCACCTTTGATTTCCTTATAATTCTCACGGCTTCATTGAGATGTTGCGGTAGAATGCCTATTCTGCCCATGCCTGTGTCAACCTTGATATGAACCGAGAGGTTGCGCGCGGATTGTATTTTGTTGATAAAATCCATACTTGCCGCTGCGAGCGAGATATTGTAATCTATGGCTTTTTTTGCTTCTGAAGCAGGCGCTGGCCCAAGAACAAGAACTGGCTTTATTATTCCAGATTTTCTCAATGCAACCGCTTCATCAACAGTCGCGACTCCAAACCAATCAATATGTTTTTCAATCTTTTTACTCACAGGAATTGCGCCAAGCCCGTATCCATCGCACTTTACGCACGCAAGAATCTTTTTGCCGGTTATTTTTTTGAGCAAAACCACATTGTCTGCGATGGAGTCAAGGTCAATCTCAAGAATTCTTTTGCTGTGTTTCATTTTCCTTTATTTCTTCTTTGATCTGTTGAACAATCGCAAGCGGGTTTTTGCTTTCTAAAATTGGTCTTCCAACAACGATGTAATCGGCTCCAGCCCTCGCTGCCTGCCTGACGCTTGCAACCCTTTTCTGGTCATCCAGAGAAATGCCAGGCCTTATCCCCGGGCACACCATAAGAAAATTTTCCGGGAATTTTTTTCTCAAGAACTCAAGGTCTCTCGCAGAACAAACAATGCCATCTATTCCGCTTTCAAAAGCCAGAGTAGCCAGCCGTTCAATGTATGATTCAATATTTCTTTTAAATCCAAGCAATTCAATATCCTGCTGGTTAAAGGATGTCAGTATCGTAACTCCGATGATTCTGGTCTGAACGCCAGATTTATTCCTTCCTGCTATTGCAGCTTTAAGCATCGCAGGCCCTCCTGACACATGGACCGTCAAAAAAAATGGACGCATTCTGCAGGCGTGATAAACGGCGTGCTCCACAGTATTTGGGATATCAAAAAATTTAAGGTCAAAGAAGATTTTTTTTCCTTGTTTCTCGAGCGATTTAACAATATCCATTCCAGAAGCCATCAACAAAACCGCGCCTATTTTATAATAATCAACTGACTCGCCAAGCATCTCCACCAATTTTTCTGCAGATTCTTTTTCATCAACATCTAAACTCACTATCAATTCAGTCATTTTTTCGTCCCGAGCTTTCAACAATAGCCACGCACATCAGAATTAAAAAGGTTTGTAAAAAAACCACAAGTCCGGCAAAAATATTGAGCTGACGCAGCAAAATAGCGCCAAGCCCTGTGGCAAAGGTTAGCAAATAACAAAAGCCAACCGCCTGAATCTGATTCATGCCGAGTCGCACCAGCCTGTGAAAAATGTGATTTGTGTCTGCTTGGAAAATCGGTCGGCGGTTTCTTAATCTTATGTATATCACATTCAAAGTGTCAAAAAATGGAAGGGAAAATATAATTATAGGGCTCAGTGCTGGAAGAAAACTCTGTTGAACCTGGTATCTGTAATATGTTCCCATTATCGCAAGACATCCAAGAAAATATCCGAGAAAACTGCTTCCGCACTCTCCAAGAAATATTGTACCTGATGGAAAATTGTACTTCAAAAAGCCAAGCGTGGCTCCGAGAAAACAGGCAAGAAGAGTTGAGATGAAAAGCTGTCCATTTAAGGCAGCATTGAAAAAAAAGATACTGCCGGCAATAAAAGCAACCCCTGCCACCAGCCCATTTGCGTGATCAAGAAGATTAAAGCTGTTCATGCATAACACAATCCAGCCAACCGTAAAAACGAGATGAACCGCGACACTTGATGAAAAAAACGAAATCTTGATGCCTGCCAGAAAAGTCACAATACCGCAGAGTATCTGGAAACCCAGTTTTATCATTGGCCTGAAATGAAGTATATCGTCCAGAAATCCGGCTACGACAACAACCCCAAGAGTTATCAGAAAAATTGTCAATTTTGGCAGAATTGATGAAATGCTGGCATAATAGTCGAAGAATTGCTCGGGTAAAAATCTGCCTGCTGTAAGACCTGCAATGATTGTCGCGAGTATTGAAAAATAAAGAGCAATTCCACCAGTGAGGGGTGTTGGCAGGGTGTGTATCTTTCTTGGAGAAGGATGGTCCAGAACATTAAAAACAATGGCAAATCTTCTCGCCAGTGGAACCAGCAAAACTGAAAAGCAAAGGGAAGCAAGAAACACAACAGCATAGATAATGTTCCACATATATCACCAGAGTTTTTAATACCAGATCGCCTTCAATCGCCGCCTTTCTTTATTTTTCGTCTCCCTTTCCTAATTTATCAAAATCCCTTAAAAGCAGGACTTATTTAACTGTAAATTTGTATGCAAATCTATATTATCTTGCAAATTCTGTTTCTCTTTTTTCCCTTATGACTGTCACCTTAACCTGGCCGATGTATTTCAGTTCTTCCTCAATCTTTTTCGCTATGTCCCTTGCAAGAAGCATTGCCTGCTGATCAGTGATCTCTTCTGGCTTTACGATAACCCTGATTTCCCTTCCAGCGGATATCGCATATGCCTGGTCAACTCCTTTGAATGAAGAACCTATTTTTTCGAGTTCTTCAACACGACGCAGATAACTTTCAAGGGTATCCCTTCTCGCGCCTGGCCTTGTGGCAGAAAGCGCATCTGAAATCTGAATAATCACAGTGTAAGGCGAGGATATGTCCAGGTCTTTGTGATGGTTCATCGCTGCATCAACTACATCCTGAGGTTCTCCGTACCTTTTCAGAATGTCTGCTCCAATGTCAGGATGACTTCCTTCTACCTCCTGATCAAGCGCCTTACCGATGTCATGAAGAAGAGCGGCTCTCTTTGCCATTTTAGGATTAAGCCCAAGTTCAGATGCAATCATTCCTGCAAGATAAGCCGACTCTTTCGCGTGCTGCAGCACATTCTGACCATAGCTGGTTCTATACCTCAATCTTCCTATAAGTTTTATCAACTCAGGATTTAGATTCTCAATGCCCAGGTCAAACGCTACATTTTTCCCCTCTTCAACAAGCTGTTCTTCCATTTCCTGGTTTGTTTTCTGAACAACCTCTTCAATTCTTCCCGGATGTATCCTTCCATCAGCGATAAGTTTCTCAAGGGCAATTCTTGCGATTTCCCTTCTGTATATGTTGAAAGAAGAAATTGTTATCGCCTGCGGGGTATCATCCACAATCAAATCAACCCCTGTGGCAGATTCAAACGCGCGAATGTTTCTTCCTTCCCTTCCTATGATTCTTCCCTTGATCTCGTCGTTAGGCAAACTGACAACAGAAACAGTGCTTTCGGTCGCAGATTCAGAAGCAATCCTCTGCATAGCAGAAAGCATAATTTCCCTGGCTTTTTTGTGTCCGATTTCTCTTGCTTCTGCTTCTATCTTACGAATAATCTCCACAGAACTGGTTCTCGCTTCCTGTTCCATTGCCTTAACAAGAGTGTCTCTCGCTTGCTCTCTTGTCATTCCTGATATTTCTTCCAGTTTTTTCATCTCCTGTTCAATCCTGCTTTCAAGCTCCCGAACCTTTTGACTTATGTGCTGTTCTTTCTCATTGATTTGCAGTTCCCTGCCAGCAATCTCGGCTTCCCTTTTTTCAAGCAATTCAGCCTTCTTTTCAAGCAGGATTTCTCTCTGATTTAACCTTCTTTCAAGGAATTGCAGCTCTTTTCTTTTGTTTCTTGTCTCTTTTTCGAATTCAGAGCGAAGCCTGTACAGAGTTTCCTTTGTCTGAATGTCCAGTTCTTTCTTTTTTGTTAAAGCAATGTTTTCTGCTTCCCTTATAATCTCTCTGGCTCTTTCTTCGGCTGCTTTAATTGCCCTTTCTCCGACAAACTTCCTCCATAAATATCCTATGAGAAGCGCAAGCGCTCCCCAGAATATAAATAGCGGTATGATGATTGGCGTTGAATTAGTAATGGTAACCACCCCCTTTAAATAAACCAGGAATACCCGGGATGGTTAAACAGGTAAGTACAATTGTATATCGGTTAAAAAAGAGTTATTGCCTTCAAAACACTGGGTTACAATGGTTTTTTTCATTTTATAACCTTATCAACTGCACTGACCTTATTCCCGGGAATTTCCCGATTTCATTAACTGTTTGTTTATCTATTTCCTGGTCTAAATTCAAAACTGTTATCGCTGGACCGCCTTTTACCTTGCGTCCCATCGTCATAGATGCGATATTCACGCTTTTTTCCCCAAGAATTCTGCCAATATGGCCCACAATTCCTGGGACATCATCGTTTCTGCAAACGATAACTGCTCCCTGCGGGACTGCTTCCACAGAATAACCATTTATCCCAACAATTCTTGGTTCTGAAGCGACAAGCGTTCCTGATACCGAAAAACTTTTCCCATCAACAATCGCCTCGGCAACAATAAGATTTGAAAATTGTTCTGCTGACATTCTCTTTTTTTCAACAAGCTTAACGCCTTTTTCTTTCAGAAACAGAGGCGCGTTCACATAGGTTACTTTCTGAAACCTTTCAACAAAACCCATGGTAAAATATGCCCTCAAAGGTCCTGTATCATAGTTTGTTATCTCTCCTGCATATTCTACAGTCAGGACTTCGGGTATCCTATCTACCGTCTGACTGAGAAATAGTCCTAACTTTTCAGCCAGTGTCAAATATCCTCCAAATAGTGATATTACCTCCTTGTCAATGGATGGAACATTTACAGCATTTCTAATAATTTTGTGCATCAAAGCGTCCGCAATCTGCTGGCATATGTCCCTCGCCACATTTATCTGGGCTTCTTTTGTGGAAGCGCCTAAATGCGGGGTAACAATTACATTGTCCAGTCCCATGAGAGACGCGCAATCAGGCGGTTCATTGCAGAAAACATCAAGCGCCGCAGCCCTGATTTTCTTATTCCTGATGTATTTTTCAAGAACAGATTCCTCAAAAAGCCCGCCTCTTGCCACATTGACAATCATTACGCCGTCTTTCATCATAGAAAAACATTGTTCAGATAAAATGTTCTGCGTTTCCCTGGTCAGTGGCAGATGTAATGTGATAATGTCTGCCTGTTTGCATACACCTTCGAGAGTGACAAGACTTACTTCCATTCTTTCCACATCCTCTTGCGAAACATAAGGATCGTATGCCAGCACATTCATTCCAAACGCCTTTGCATAGTGCGCCACTCTCCTTCCGATTCTTCCGAGTCCTATAATACCAAGCGTCTTTCCAAAAAGTTCAGCCCCCATAAACTTTTTTCTATCCCACCTGCCTGACTTTAAACTCGAGCAAGCAGCAGGGATATGCCTTGCCATAGATAAAATCAAAGCAAATGTGTGCTCTGCAGCAGAAAGGGTATTTCCCTCAGGAGCGTTCATCACAATAATTCCGCGATGTGTCGCAGATTCAACATCAATGTTGTCCAGTCCAACTCCAGCGCGACCTATGACTTTTAATTTTTCGCCTTTTTCTATCACAGAAGGAGTAACCTTTGTGGCGCTTCTCACAAGAAGAGCATCATAGTCGGCGATAACCTCAAGCAATTCCCCTTCAGACATCTTGCCCTTTTCCACGACATCAAATCCTGCTTTTGTCAGGATTTCAATGCCTTCCTTTTCTATATTGTCCGTCGCAAGTACCTTCATTTCAATCCCCTTAAACACGCATAATTGATAATTTATTTTACCATCAAGTTGTCTTATGTCAAAAAATAAATTGCGCCATAATAAATCTATTTCAATTGTTAAGTTGCGTCAAATAAAAATCCCTTTGTGGTCCATCTTCGGAAAAGAATTAGGAAGCAATCCTTTTAGATAGATTGTTGATAGCGAATATACCGCAGAAAAATCTCCGGATAATATTTCTTAAAACCCTATCCTATAATAATCGCGCAGAATGAATGCGGCGGTAAGTCTTTGATTTTTACTATATTATCCTTTATTGTTGCTGAATGAAAACAGGTGCCCTTAATTTTCAAAATTCGCATCCCTGCATTTTTTGACAAATCAAGTTTTCCAGTATCTATGAGCACATCGCCTGATTTTTTTTCATTGTCTGAAAGATTTGTTACAAGCAAAAGACACTTTCCCTGGTCTGACTGCCACAAACTCGGGAATAGCCAGAATTCCTTGCAATAAACCGCATCAGTCGGACAATACGCGGGATTATGAAGCTTTACAACCCTGCCCGGTAAGCTGGTCATTGCGTCCCAGAGCGGTTTTATGTATGCTGCCGCCTTTTCAAAAGGAACTCCGGGCTCAAGAACAGGATGTCCTGTCATTCCAAAAGCGCTGCATATCGCTGCTGCTTTTTTGCCTGAAAACTCAGCCCTATCCTTCAAATTACCGCCAATAAGATGCGCTCCCGAGCAATCAAGACAGGAAAAATACGCAGTGCTTTCAGGAACAGTCAAAAGTTCATCGTGTTTTATGGAAAGTTCTCCGCACAGAGCAACATCAATGCAACTCTGTGTTAAAGCAAAAGGGAACCCTGTATGACCTATGATTGCGCCATATTCGCCAACTCTTTTTCTCATTGCTTTCAAATACATAAAATATGCATACGACGACCAGTGCAGAAGGCTTGTCTTTGTAAAACCCATTGCGTGCGGAGAGTTCCAATCGGGATATAATCCGTCCCAGTCTCTTTGCATATAATCTTCAAACCACGATTGATACATCTGATATTGTTCACAACCCCTTATGTAAGTGAGAACGCGCATACCACGCCGATGACATCTGTCAACAAATGCCTTAAACCACTGAGGGTCCTTAACAACATAATCGGCTGGCGGCTCGCAATTAGTTCCAGGGTTTCTCATCCAGAACTGGTGTATAATCATCAAATTTGCGCCAGCATCCGCTGCTTCATCCACCCTCTTGATATCTGGATTTCCCTTGAAAAGCTGTGGAGGCTGACAGGCAACCTGCTTTACTGGCATAACAACCCATGGCCAGTCCTTCTCGATTTGAGCGTATGGATACATACAATGAGCGACCCTGCATCCCAGAACATTATTCTTTAACGCCGCGTCTGAACCTTTTTCATTCTGTGTGCGAGAGGTAAGAAAAAACATACCCCACTTGTTTCTGTATCTGGATGGCTGTGAAACAGTCATCTGCATTCCCTGCAAAATATACCACTTCAACACCCATTTTTTCCCGGACCTTCCACCATAACTCATTGTATACTGTCGCGGCGCATCATTGAAACTTACCCATTCATCAAGGACAAATTCAATTTTGTTGCTGAAAAATTTTGTATTTGCCCACCCTAAATCAATCGAAGCAAGCGGCCAGAGTTCTCTGTGACAGGAGATATCGTCCAGATTTTTATAAAGGTCCATCCCATAAAACACATGGGTTGTTGAATAATCCCTTTTATACCAGGGCTCCCGCGTAAAATATCCCCACCTTGCTGACTTTGCTGAACCGACATCAAGAAGTATGTTCATCGAGATCTCGCTCAAGGTGAAACTGTTTTTACCTTCTGTTTCAATCACCTGTTCGCAAAATACCGCGCCTTCTTGATGAACCTGGTATGTCTGGATGATTTTGATAAACCCTCTGGCAAGACAAGCCTGGTTTGTAATCACGATTCTATCTTTGTCTATCGACTCAATTTTCAAATCTGCTTTTGTTTCAGAGAGCTTATATGCCTGTCCTCCAATAACAAACTTAAGTCCGGATATAGTAGCATCATCTGAAAGAAGCTTGTGGCTTTCCTTCTCATTCTTGCAAGCAAAATCAATGATTTCTCCACCTTTATCCGCGTCCCAGGTAATGCTTCCAGAGCCAGTCTCAACAGTAATTTTTCTCCCTTTTCTGGTCAATTTCAACATAACAGACTCCTTTTTTATAAATACTGATGATACATCATAAGTTTATGTATGTCCAGTTTTAATTGTATAATAAAATGATGAAAGAAAAAGCCATTGTTTTTGATTTTGACGGTCCTCTTGTGGGAAGCGGTCAGGATAAGGCGGTTCACATCCTTTTTTCATCTTTTGTCGCCTGCTGGGAAACATCCTTTCGAGCATTTTTCCATCCTGAAAATCTGGAAATAGATTTTGAAAGAATGCTGAAAGGCCTTATAAGATATCCAGGAGCTCCAAGATTCCAGCAACTATCGGCAATTGTAAGCTGCATTGTCAGGGATGTCGCTGAAGCAGTAAAGGATCCTGCCGAACTTGGAATAGACAAAAATCTGCAAAAAGAGTATGAAAAACTCAAACAGATTTACAATAATTTCTATTCGTCCCTCAATGATGCCGCTGCAAAACTGTACTGGAAGCCCCTTGAAGGAATAAAAGATGTCATTGATACACTCGCAAAAAATTATGACCTCTATGTCGCCTCTGGAATTATCCAGGAAATTCTTGAAAAAGATTTTGAGCATCACGGTTTTGAAAAGAGGTTTTTTTCTGGAATTTATGGAAGCAATCCTGAAGGAGATATGGACAAAGCAAGCATTCTTAAGAAAATAAAAAACAGAGGTTACAGGGATGTGCTCTTTATCGGAGATTCGCGAAAGGACTTTGAGTACGCTAAGGAAGCCGGAGTTAAATTCTTCAAGGTCAAAACCTGCGATGACTACAAGAATTTATTGATTGAAACAAAAAATGAATTGCCTGACCAGATTGATGTGTGTGAATTCAATGACAGTGAACTGGCCAGGATCAGGTCAAAGGTGCTTGCTCTTATGAAACTCTATTCCAGCGGCAAAAGACCTTCCTTTGAACAGATCACGACTTTCATAAACACGGGAAATTTATGAAAATTACATCCTTAAAGAAGCCCTCTCGATAACTCCGTGTTCCAGCGGCTTATTCTTTAATACCTCATTTGGACCATAAAAACCCTTGCTTATTCTGCAAAGGGAATAGAAAATAGTGTTTGGTCCGACAAATACTCCTGGATCAGAAACTGAATTGCAACCAACCTGAGACCAATCGCCAAGAATAATCCCTATTTTTGGCCTTCCGATTTCGTATTTTTTATCATCAATTTCTATCACAACATTTTTCTTTCCAAAAACACCGGCGTAGATTCCAAGATTTGCTGTTGTCGCCTGATTTCCAAAATGTGTCGCGTATCCACATATGCTGTCACCTACATAGGAAGGATGCGGGAAATTGGCTTTATCCATCATCACTGCGTTTTTTATTTCTCCCCTGTAAGTTCCTCCATCGCCAATAATCACATCTCCCCTCAAATAGGTTCCCTGCCGTATTTCATTTTTGTCTCCAATGATTGTAGGACCTTTTATTCCAGTTCCTGGTTCAATTGAATTATTCTCTCCAATGTAGATGTCTCCTTCATCAAGAAAGATGTTTGAACCTATCAACACAGTATTTTTCCCGATAAAAATAGAATTTTTCCCTTTCATTGAACCTTTTATAAAGGATGGTTCAAAAATTGCTCCATCCTCAACATAAGCCGTAAAATCACCGATGCATTTTCCCCTGAATTCCGCCGGACCAGACATCTTTACATTGCCTGCGTTTACTTTTTTCAAAATAGCATCCTTAATCCAGTTGATGGCATAAGGATGGATTGCGTCAAGAACAGCGATCACTGAATTTATTTCAGGTCCTGTCAAAAGTTCTCTGTGCTTGAAAGGGTATTTGTTGAAATCAAAGTAAAATTCAACTTTCAATCTTTCAGGCACATCGTTTTTTGAAAGCCCTTTTAAAATAATTATGTCTCCCATTTTATCCTCCTTCCAGGTTTGATTAAATAATATATTATTTGACAGCAAATTTCAAACTATTTATATTATAATAGGTTCAAAAATACAGGAGATAACAATGAAAAAAGCGTGGCCGTTGTTCCTGTGCCTGATTATAAGCGCCTGCCTCAAAGCCCAGGAAATGGAAAAAAAAGAAATGTCCATCACAGTATACAATCATAATTTTGCCTTGGTTCGCGATGTTAGAACCATTGAACTGAAAGAAGGACTTAATGTTATAAAGTGTTTTGATATCGCGGCACAGATTGAACCAGCTAGCGTCTCGTTTAAATCGCTGACAGCGCCTGATAAGTGCGCTGTCCTTGAACAGAATTTTGAATATGACATTGTAAACACAGAGAAATTGCTGAAAAAGTATATAGACAGAAAAATAAAAATTATTACAAAGGACAATAACCCTTATTCAGGTTATCTTTCAAGCTATGACAGAGATCATCTTGTAATTGCGGAAAATATCGGAAACGGGCCTGTGTACATGATTACAAGAGAAAACATAAGGAACATTGAATTTCCTCAGCTTCCTGAAGGGTTGATAACAAAACCCACACTTGTCTGGAACATTTCAAACGAAAAAGCAGGAAAGCATCTGGTGGAACTCGGATACATCACACAGGGCATAAACTGGCAGGCAGATTATGTCGCAATAGTTTTCGAAGACGAAAAGAATATTTCTCTCAATGGATGGGTGACAGTAGACAACAGAAGCGGCGTGGCGTTTGAAAACGCAGAACTGAAATTGATGGCAGGCGACGTTAAAAGAATCACCGAGCAATTGGTCCAGAAAAGAGACGGTATGGAAGTGAGAGCAATGGCTGCAGGAGCGCAATTTGAAGAAAAAGATTTTTTTGAATATCATCTTTATACACTTGGAAGGAAAACAAGTTTGCAAAATAATCAGACAAAACAGATTGGTCTTTTCTCTGCGACAAAAGTTGGAGTTGAAAAAATCTACATTTATGAAGGAGCCATTTATCGATGGTATTATTATGACAACTGGCAGAAACTACAATACAACAAGAATGTTGCGGTTAAGATGGAAATGAAAAACACTCAGAAAAATGGTCTTGGAATACCGCTTCCAAAAGGAAAGGTAAGGGTTTACAAGGCAGACACTGACGCAACACTTCAATTTATTGGCGAAGATCTCATTGACCACACCCCGAAGGATGAAAAAATTGTCCTTTCAATCGGAAACGCATTTGATATTAAAGGAGAAAGAAAAATCACAGAACATAAGAAAATTGCGGCAAATATATACAGGGATAGTTATGAAATAAAATTGAGGAACCACAAAAAAGAACCAGTATCTGTAAAGGTCATTGAGAAACAGTTTGGCGACTGGACAGTACTGCAATCCAGCCATCCATATGAAAAAAAGGATTCAGAAACGATAGAGTTTAATGTGCAGGTTGCGCAGAACGGGGAAACAACTTTAACATACACATCAGAATATAGATTCTAAAATGGAACAGAACGATATAACAAACGCGCTTCTTTTTCTTCACAGGAATGTCGCCAGATACCTGAAAAAAGAGCAGGTGTTTAAAAGGGTTGTTTTGACGATTCGCCAGCTGGTGAGGTGCGATGGCTGCGCAATACTAATGGTTGAAAATGGAAACATTGTTGTTGCTGCGCAGCAGGGCTTTTACAAAAATTTACAAGATGCGAAATTCAAGATATCCGATGGACCGATAAAGTATATCGTCTCCACCGGAAGAAACTTGTATATATCTGATGTCACAAAATCCAGATTTAAATCCTGTATGCCTGAGGGCTGCAGAATGAAATCCATTATCTGCGTCCCGATAAAAATTGATGGAAATGTTTCAGGCGTTATTCATCTTAACTCAAAAAGGACAGCCGCATTTAAAAAACAGGATGTAGATTTTATAAAACTTATATCCTCCGAACTTTCCTCGATTATAGAAAGAAGCCTGCTCTATTCAGAGGTTGAACAACTTTCCATCAAAGACCATCTTACAGGTTACTTTAATAAAAGAAACCTTTACTATGACCTTAACAAGAAGATTGAAGAGTGCAAGAGATACAAAAAGATTTTTTCAATAATTATGATAGACATTGACAATTTCAAAAAGTACAACGATAGATTTGGACACAGCGCTGGCGACGCGCTTCTGAAATTCATATGCAGGCATCTGCGAAAAATGTTGAGAAAGGCTGATATCACTTACAGATATGGGGGAGACGAGTTTGTCGTTTTGCTTCCTGAGACAAAAAAAGAAGGCGCCAGAGTATGCGCAGGAAGACTTGAGGAATATGTGAGAAATATGAACAAGAAAATTGATAAAGACATAAGGATTACTTTAAGCACGGGCGTTGCTGGATATCCTGAAGACGCATCAACAGCTGTTTCCCTGATAAAGTTCGCTGACAGGCAGATGTATAAAAACAAGTTCCTTAAAAAAGCAGGAAGATAGTTTTACCTGTTTTCGCACTCTTTAATTTTCTTTAAAATCTCGTTGTGAAGCTCTTTGTTCGTTGAAACAACAACATCAAGAACCGATTTCACATTGTCGCTGCATTGAACATTGTTTCCATTGAAATCTGTCACAACTACCTCTGCCTGCTGGGCAACAAAAATTCCTGAAAAAACATCAACAAACGGCTGTTTTACAGCGAAATAAACATCTATCTTTCCCTCTGCGACATCAACAAAGCCATAAGGTCCGCCATTGGGAAGAAAAAACTTAAAAGGCAGCATTAGCTCTCTGTATTTATCAACAAGCGGAATCAAAAACTTTTTAGGTTTCATCGCATACGATTCAATGCTTGCTCCGTCCATCTTTATCACATCAGGCCTTCCCATTTGCTGCCTGTATTTTCTGTCAAGCTTAACCTCTTTTGAGATCTTCCCTGATTCAATGTCAGCAAGAAAAGCGCCTCTATTAGACGCATATGCAATTTTTCCGCTCACGCAATCTCCGACACAACAACAAACAGGGTTGAAATTTTTATCATAAAAGGCAAGGGAACTATACCAGAAGTCCTTGATGCCATGCTTGAAAAGGTAGCTTCCATCAAAAGGGTCGCAGACAACATATAAAGGTTCACCCTGTTTATCAGTGTTTATTTCAACCCTTCCTGCTTCTTCTGAAAGAAGAACCACAGGCCTTCCCCACTGCTCGAGTCGTTTTCTGTAAGTATTTTCAGTATCTTTATCTACTTTCAAAATATCAGGATCCCAGCTCTTATACTCGCCCAATCTCTTTTCAACCTCTTCCCAGCCAATGTTCTTATCGCTCAATTCCTTCACTATCTCAAGGCCTTCTGAAACCATAGCGAGATTAACCGCAACTATTTCGTCCTTATCTGAAAAATTTTCAACTCTCTTTTTGAAATTTAAATCCATATTCCCTCCTGTCTGTTAAATTTTAAGAATTTCTGGTTTTTCTATTTTTCATTATCACATAAATCTCTCATTTACCTTGCTATTATCGCGTCCGCGATTCCGATATCAAAAGAAATCTCTGTTTTGCTCTCTGAAATATGAACCTTTTTTATCGGTCGACCGCTGGCGAGCGAAACCTTTCTGTCTTTTATGCCTATGTTGAGTTCGACTACAACATCTTCGATATTTTTATCGCTCCAGTTAATAACAGGTATCACAATCCCTTCCTTTGCTTCGATCACTGTGTTTTCAATAAATCCGACAGGACTACCATTTTTATCTCTAATATGGACGGCTGGATTCCCGGAACATGCTTGCCTGATAAAATTTCCAGTATTTAGCTCAAAATCAACAGGCAAAAAATGAGCCATCGCATCGTCTGTTGAACCCCTGTCCACAGGAATTTTCGGGATTGCGGGTTTGAAAAAGCTGAGTCCTGGAAGAAACGCGCAATAAATTACTTTCCCTTTTCCATAAGGAACAACTAAAATTGCGGCACTGCCGTCTGAAAATCTCGCCACAATATGAGATGAAGAATCTGGCTTAACCCTGCATATCGCGCCATAAACAGGAATTGAAACCCTGTTTCCATTCATTTCAACAATACTTGTTATGGGCTTTGCAAAAGGCAGGTCCTGTTTTTCAAACTCAACCCTGCTTTCAGCCGGTTCAAAAATTTCTTTATGAAATCCTGACAGTTCGCCGAAAACCCTGTTTTCTCTGTTATATTCATCAAACATTCCAGCGCCTGCTGTCAGAAATAATATCCCTCCATTTTTCACCCACTGTGCGATGTTTTTAGACGCCGCATTAGAAATATGTCTGTCTGTTATAAAGATTGTCTTGTATCTGTCAATTGCGCCATCAAGGGCATCCTGTTCAACTATAAAATCAAGTGGAATCTGGTTGTTTCTTATTGCGATGTAAAGTGTTCGTTTACCTGCTGCGAACGAGCCATCGTTATCATTCCAAATGTCAGCGGTCTCGCTGAACCATAACGCTGTTTCCGCGTTTCTTACAGAACCATTCTGGATAATGTCTTCAATCGTTCCGTATTCTCTGAAACTTTTCAGTATCATCTGATACATTTCCAAACTTGTAACATGATTTTCTGTATAAGCGAGCCAGACAGGCTGGAATTCAAAGAGATTAAAAATCTTTGCGCCATGGGCAATAGCCGCATAGAACTGTCTTTTCCACATATTCGGAGTGTTTCCCGGCCAGTGGGGCATCACATAATAGTGGATTAACCTGTCCGGCTTCCCCTTCAGACCGCATCTAAAAAGATCAAGGTTTATCTCATTCATCTGCGGACTTCCCACAGGTATTTGCCAGATATAGTCCTCAGACCATGGCATTGTAAGACCATCTTCCCTGAAACAGTTTACCCATTGAAATATTTCTCCGAGATAAGAATGCGCGTATCCACCATGATGGGGAGAAAAATTGGCTCCAATTCCAGCGTTCGGAAGGTATTTTCTCAAAACATCCGTCAACTCCTTGATTTTTCGTATTCCATAGTAATTTCTGTATTTTTGTGACCAGTAAAAACCAGCTGGATTTGCTTCTTTTAACTTCGGGTCAGGGTTATATGAAATATTGTTCCAGTCGCCTGAAGGGTCAATCTCTGAGGGATCAACATTTTGAGATTTAAGATACTCGACAAAGCCCTCTTTTGATGCTTTAGCATCAGGCGCAGGAAGACCAATTTCATCTCCTAAGCTAACAACCCGAATGTTTTCTCTTTGCTTTTGTGAAAGGGTCTGACAGATTGCTTCAAGTTGAGAGGCGCTTTTTCCTCTCCAGTCAACATAAATATCGCTTTTTGTGACAAGTCCGAAAATTTCTGGAAATTCTTTAATCTTTGTTTGTGCAAAGATCAAGGTCTTTTCAGGAGTTTTACCAGAAGTTTTAAAATTTTTCAAATATTCAACAATGCTTTTTATTGATTCATCCGGGCTCTGAATTTTCCTGCTGTATCTTGTGTCAGCAAAGCCAACAAGTTCGAGATTTCCAGGATCCTGCAATGAAAATTCTCTTATTTTTTCTATCTCGCCATCTGCCTGTCTCACGCCAAACTCAATAATGCAACTGCCAGTTGCATTAAATCCCCACTGGCCATCATTCAGACAATCCATCGTTGAACCAACCTCAATCCATTCAGTTGTATGCCCTGGTTCCACTGAAACACTGATTTGTTTCCAGTTTCTCATATGAACCCAGTAAGGAGAATGTTCCTGAAATTTCAAGTTTTTTACAATGATCTTTTCACTTGCTGTGTTTTTAACCTTTATCCAGACATCGCCAGCCTGTGTAAGCCACCCATCAAGCGGAAGATAGGACTCTTTTTCAATTCTTGTTTTTACCTGCTGGTGGTCTTTTGTAAGCATCACAAGGTCAATGTTCCTTTTTGCGGCAGGTTCTGGCTGAGGTCCTGCAATCAAAAAAATCTTCGCTGTACCCGATTTCAATGAAACAGAAGCATCATGACCTTCCCATACAATATTTTCCACTGCTCCCCAGCTCCACGCGACTTCTTTCTGAAGTTTTTGGCCGAATGCCCATATCTTGAGGTTTTCTCTTGCGCCATATAATCTATCCATCAAAACTTTCCCATCCTGTTGAATCCTTACTTTAAACTGTGTCTCGAATCTATATGGCGCCTCATACCTCACCAGAACAAGATACTCTCCGGGCTCATCAATTTTTACATTGATTGTCGCGATTGATTCTTTGCACTGCTGGGGCGCCTGAAGAAATGCCTTTCTGGACAGAAAAGTGTTCGCAAAGGTGGCGGCAAAATAGTTTTCTCCCCAGTTTTTCGCCTGCCACTGACCTTCTAACCTGAATTCCTCTGCCTCGCAAAAAATTGTGCCATCAGGCGATGGTATTACCGGTTCAGTTTTGCTTCTGTATCTCTGCGCTGGATGAACATCAGCAATCAAATTTATAGCGCCTGCCATCAAAACTAAAAAAAGAATAACTTCTGTCTTTGGCATGGAATGCTCCTCTTTATTCGGACGACCACATCCGTGAAAAGTTCAACCACTGGTCCGGATACTTCAGAATATATTTTTCAAGATATCTGGCGCCCTGTTCAACAAAAGATTGAACCTGATCTTGCTGTTCCATTGAACCATCAACCTCCATTGGTTTATCAAATACAAGCATATACTTTCCTTTTTTCTTCCTTATCAAAAAACCTGCAAGATAGACCGCGCCTGATCTTGCCGCAAGAGCGGCAGGACCTCTTGGAAGATATGTTTCTCTTCCCATAAATTTTACATTTATTCCTTTTTCTGTAAATAATCTATCTCCGAGTATCGCTATGACATGGTTATTTTTGAATGCCCTCAAATATTCTTTTGGATTCGCTCCAGTAAGTATCACATTGATACCCTTTGATCTTCGCCTTCTAATAAAAATTAGCGCTATTTTTTCGTTTTTGAAGGGAAGGGCAACTGCCGAAAGATTATATCCAATAAGGCTTGTAACCACGCCTGCAAGCTCCCAGTTGCCAAGATGCGCTGTAAGAACCACTGCGCCCTTTGACCTTGAAAGAGCCCGGTCAAGATAATGAAGGTTAACTAATTCAACCTTTTCTTCCACAAGCTTTTTGTCCCATTTTGGAATCTGAAAAAATTCCACCATATAAATACCAAAATTTTTATAGACCTCCTTAACTGTTTTTTTTAGAATCTTTTCATTGAACTCAATATTGTCAATTTTCTGTTTATATAAGAGAACCTGCTTGATATTTTCTGTGATGATTTTTCTCAATACAGGGCTGAACCAGTATTTGAGCCGCGCCATAATATCTCCTATAAAATAGGCAAGCCAATCCGGAAGGTGTATTCCAAGAAAGCAGAAAAACCTGTAGATCAGATATTCCATTTTTCAGGTTTTAAATCTGTGCTCTATGGATTTTCTGAGAGTTTCAGGATCAATGTATTCAATCTCGGCGCCGACAGGAATACCTGTGGCAAGTCGACTCACATAATAGTTGCGTTTTTTAAGAATCCCTGCGAGATAGATTGCCGTAGATTCTCCTTCAGGAGTTGGATTTGTCGCAATGATGATCTCTGAAAAATTTTCTTTTTCCAACCTTTCAAGCAATTTATCAATTGAAAGATTTTCAGGGCCGATTTTTTCAAGCGGGTTTATTCTTCCGCCAAGAACATGGTATTTGCCTCGAAAACCTGCCTTTTCAAGAGCAATCAGGTCTTTATATTCCTCAACAATCGCAATCTTCTTTTCTCTTGACAGGTCCTTGCAGATAGGGCATATATCATCTTCGCTGATAGAAAAACATATCTTACATAATTTCACATTTTCCTTCAACTTCTTCAGGTTTTCAGCAAAACAGATAAGTTCAACCCTGTCCATTTTCAAAAAATGCTCAACAATTCTTTCAGCGCTTCTGGTGCCGATTCCCGGCAACTTTTTAAGTTGCTCGATCACCGATGTTATTATTTTGGGATAATTTTCCATCAGAATGGCAGGTTTCCCAGATCTCCAAGAATATTCTTTGTTTCTTCCTGTATAATCCTTTCAATCTCTTTTTGCGCTTTCTGCCATACCGCCAGAAGCGACTTTTCAAGCCGCGTTTTATTATCGGGATTTAACATTTCCGGGGAAATATCAATATACAGCAATTCCATCTTCCCATTGACTTTTATTGATATTTTTCCATCAGGAGAAGAGACCTCGCATATTTTGCTTTCGAGAATTTTCTGAAACCTTCCTGCCTGTTTTCTTATCTGCCCTGCCTGTTTTAGCATTTCAAACATATTTGCCATTTTATCCCTCCGTTTCGACTATTTCTCCGCCACCAAAAAATTCGATAATCTGTCTGACCTCCTGGCTATCCTTAAGCGGAGTTTTTTTTTCTGAACCCGAAATAAAACAGTGAATAGTATAATTGTTGCCAAGTATTTTTGCAAGTATCTTTTCAACAAACAATCTGTTTTCTATAACCTTCTGACACAAAAACCTGAAATTATCTCCAAATGCGATATGAATGCAATTGCCTTCTATTTTAACTGGCTTTCCCTCTCTTAATGCCGCATACAATAGGGGTTTATTCTTCTTTATCGTGCCAAGGATTTCTTCCCACCTGCTTGTAATTTTCGCCAGCGGCTCGTCCTGAGAAACAGGCTGTTTTTCTTCTGATTCAAAAGGCGTTTTCTTGTGTTTTTCGACTTTTTCTTCCTGCATTTCTTTTTGTCCTGTATCTTTCTCCGCAACAACAGGAACATTTTGTTTTTCCAGCGGCGTTCTTAAAGTTTCCACAAGGTTAAAACAAAGCAATTCAGCAAGCACCAGTTCAAGCGGCTCATAGCGAATCTTTTCTTTTGTCTGCATCACAAGTTCAAGGGCTCTTATAAATTTTTCAACAGCCACATCTTTAAAAAATTCCAGCCATCTTCTATCAGTATCTTCATCTCCAGCGCCTATTTTATAATGATCCCAGATAATCATCTGCATCTTTTTTGCGATGGTGCTGAGTAGGTTTGTGATATCCTTACCCTCAGAAACAAGTTTGTGTAGATAATTGATTGCCTGTTTTATATCCCCATCAACAAAAATTTTAATAATTTCCCAGGCGCTTTCTCCAGAAGCGATACCAAGAACCTCTGTAACAAGCGCAAGTGTAATAGTTTTTTCCTCAGCAAGCACAATAACCTGATCAAGATAGCCAAGTATGTCTCTTAATGAACCGTATCCTGTTTCAATCAGTTTTTTCATAGCTTCTGGCTCGATAGAATAACCCTCATTCTCAACAACTCTTTTTATCATTCCGCTGATTTCATCAAACTTTAACGGTTTGAAATCGTATCTCTGGCATCTTGAAACAATCGTTGCCGGAATTTTCTCCGGCGCTGTTGTCGCAAAAATAAACTTTGCATGTTCGGGCGGTTCTTCAAGTGTTTTCAACAGGGCATTGAACGCTTCATTGGTTAACATGTGGACTTCGTCTATAAGATAAATCCTGTATCTTGCCTTTGCAGGCTTTAAAGACACTGACTCTCTGAGCGCGCGCACTTCTTCTATACCACGGTTTGATGCGCCATCTATTTCAAGAAAATCCATAGAAGAACCTTCATATATCTCCTTGCAGTATACGCACTTATTGCACGGTTCAATTGCCGGCCCTTCAGAACAGTTGAGCGCCCTCGCAAAAATTCTCGCAACAGTGGTCTTGCCTACGCCTCTCGGTCCGGAAAACAGAAATGAGTGCGGAATTCTTTTGCTTGATATCGCATTCTGGAGCTTCTTTACAACA
>JAMWBU010000021.1 GCA_023819255.1 Candidatus Omnitrophota bacterium | reverse complement strand
CCAATTGTTCTGAACCATTCTTCAAGGACTCCATTATATCTTCCAGTTATTGAAAGCAACGGAATTACTTTTGACATATCCCACGGACGGGATGAAGTTGTTGTGTAAATGCCATGCATTCCGACTGCGGCATTTGGATTTGCCTGCTTTACCCACAGAAGCGGTTGCCGTGTATAGAATTCTTCAACAATCCAGCCGATATACTTACGAAAATCAATATATGGCGCAAGATTGTCTTTGTTCAGATTTTCTTTTCTTTCTGGCCGAACTTCGTCAAATGAACCATAGTTTCTCTGCCAGACCCTGTTCAGTTCTGAAATCGTTCCATACTGTTTCTCCAGCCATTGAGGAAAATGGGAGAGAGTTGTTTCTGACCAGTCATAATCACCTTTAAGATCCCTTTCATCATCAAGCATCATCGCATAAGCGCCCAGATTTTTTGTAAAATCATCTGTTTTTGCCATCACTTCTTTTTTTACCTTTTCCCACTCTGATTCAGAAGGATAAAGAGAAGGCGTCATAACAAGCGTTACTGGGTCCCGGCTTTTAATCCTTAAACTTGTAAAGAGGCTATCGCTGATTCTTGGCGGACCATAAATTCGTCCGTGATTTCGATAAACATGATCTCTTGCCATTTCTCCACCATAACTGTAGAAATAGTCAATTCCATTTTCTACTGCAGAGCGTGTTGAAACAACAGCCCCAGATGGGTTTCCATAGGGATGTCCCCAGCATCCGACTGAAAAATCGTCTTCAAAAGGAAGTTTCTGAGGGAAGATAAAAAGAAGTTGTCTCTTTTCGCTTATTTGCTTTCCATCGCATTCAACCTTCAATATAATCTGGTGCCAGATATCAAGGACAAGGTTTAACTCTGGATTGATTATGAAGTTTCCGGTCCCTGATATTTTACTTTCCCAGATGTTTCTGTTCCACGCATCAACAATTGACAGGGTTGATTTTATATTTTTATGGCTGGCATCCGCTGTTTCTATCTTCACAGTGATTTTTACTGGCTCATTTTTGAAATATGTATTATTCTGGCGATCACATATAATATCTGTTTTTATTGTTGCAGGTCTTTCAATCTTTCCTGATGTCCAGCCGAGAATCTTTCCTTTTTCATCCGTAGCAAGCACTTTGAAAACAGAAAGTCCTTCCTGAAGTTCATTGATTCTGGCAATCATCACAGGCATCTCAGAATCAGAAAGCGTAATCCTGCATTTTTGTGATTTATAAAGTTGATAATACTGATTCCTTATTTCTGTTGTGAAAGTAATCTTACCAGCAAGTTTTTCACCCGAGCAATTAACATAAAATGCCTCTTTTTCCATCCTGACAGGCCTGAATTTTATTTTCATTTCTCTGCCAGCTGCCCAGTAAATGGCAGAAATCAGGTGAGGATAATTGTATTCCCAGCCTGGCATCCAGGGGTTTGGACTCCATTCTCCAATTGGAAGGGTATCTCCTTTTGTAAAGACACCACCTTTGAGAATCGCAATTCTTCCTTTTCCAATTTCATAGAATTTCAGTTCCGGCAATACAAACGGAGAACTCGACAAACTATCGGTCGGTTTAACTTGTTTTCCTTCCCTGATAAATTCGGCAAGAGGTAGAAAAGCGTTATTTGAAAGGTCCGCGTCCACAACAAGCCCTCTTCCGCGATGAACCCAGTTTTTCAGGATTTCAATCACCCCTGGCGGAAATCCGGATTTCCAGTCAAACGCCGTGAAAAACATCACATCAGGAGAAAAACTTTTGATTATCGATGGTATTTCCCGCATCTGTTCGTATGGTTTTTCATATGTTGTTGCAAGAAGGGAAACATCAAAATCTCCGCGTTGAAGTATTTCTCGCAGGTGCACAAGCGCGTGATTGCGATAAACAAAAAGCATCTTTGTTGTTCCGCCAGCATAGGGTTTTGCCCACTTTTCATGAGGCGAAACGAATTTCATATCTATATTCTTAACTTCATCCGGTACAGGTGGCCTTCCATGCACGAAACCCGCACTTTCGCCTGATTGCTTTTCAGATGGTATTTTCGCCTGATACATCTCAATATTTCTGCCAACTTCAACGGGCTGTTCCAGAAACATAATCTGTTTGTTGTCTTCAATGATTTCTGCTGAAATGATCGCAAGAAGGTCCCCTGAAGGAACAGTCCATTCTGCTTCAACTTCTGACGCAGAAAAGCCAGAGATATCAATTTTTCCCTGTTTGATAACAGTGGAGATACCAGAAACCTTTACTGAAATTCTGTATTGAAGATTTTTATCAACAGGGCTGAAGAGTTTTAATTTTACTGGAATAATGTTACCGGGTTTAATTTCCTCTCTGGATACCGGTTTGCCCGTGCCCGCATTTTTGCCAATGGTTAAAGACCCGATAATACCTGATGAAACACCATCAATGCTACTTAATTTTTCAACAGGCGAGATTGTATAGGAGGTTTCCCACACCTGAGCTGGCGCAAGCGTAAATATTCTGTAAAACCACTGAGCGATTGAGCCAGTGCGAGAACTGATCCATGTTTCAATGCTATCAAGATGTCTCCAGTCAAACTCAAAAACAAGCCCGCGCTGGCTTTTGTCTGTGATGCAACCCAGCCAGCCGCCAGAAGGATGCATTGTAAAAAGCCCGTGGCTTCCTCTCCCGTCGCTTCCAACAGGTGGATCATAGTCTTTAAGCACTCCTGACACATCTGGAATAAAATACCATACTGTTTCATTTTCAAAATGCACCAGATGGCTCGGTCGATATGCGAATTTTTTCTTTTCGTTTCCGCCATTAATTATTCTTACAATAATATGTACAAAGGGTTCTCCTTTTTTCAATGAATATTCCCTTTGGAAAACCCAGCCACTGTAGTTTTTGTCAATGGAATCAATCTTGAGAGAAATTCGGACTTTTGCTTCTTTCTCAGAATCAGAGAGAATTTCCGCTTCGTACGGATAATCCGGATAAAGGAAGCCAAAGTTAAAAAGTTGGCCTTCGCCGCCTATTTCCCTGAAACTATCTTTAAAAAAACCATCCTTGCTTGTGATATTTTGAGACCACGGAAGAAAAACAAAATCTGTTGCTCTGCCTGCTTTCTGAGGCTCAAATGTAATCCGAAAAAATTCATTTTCGAGCAGTATCCTGTTTTCTTCAATAAGTCGCGCTTTGCATCCCTGAGCAAAGCAATTTTGAAAAATAAGCGCAATGGAAAAAGCAGAAATAAAAAGTAGTTTAAAAAAAAACCGCATTATATCCTTCACTGTTTTGAAGGTTCGGATTTTTGTAGTTGCCTTAATTTCAGGATCATCTCAACAATTTTTTCTCTCCATTTCACTGGAAGCTCTTGATTTTCAATCTTTTCTGTAATTTCTTTGAGGGCGATGTTTATCGTATTTTCGGCTTCTGCGATAATAGCCTCGGAAATCTTTTTTTCACGGGATTTTTCTATTTCCTGCCTCAAAACCTCAAAATACTTCACATCATTCATTCCTTCGCGCAGACCTTCCCAGCGAGGAGTTGTCACTGGTTTTGGTCCACTGTAAACTATCGCAAGTCCTTCTGTTCCTGCTCCCTGTTTGACATTTCCTTTTTCATCAAAAACCTCCCAGGGGTTTCCTTTCCATACATTATAAGCCCAGAAACCATAACCTTTCACGCCTGCTCTGTACGCGCCAACTGGTTTTAAGCGAAAGTAGACATAGTTTTCATCTTTGACCTTCCATCTGCCAGTGTTTTCATAACTCCAGACCTGGCCGCCAGTTGATTTCATCTTTTCTATAACAGCCCTGCGGCTTGCCTCGTCTGTGATGAAGTATCTGTAAAAGAAAATGTGCGGGCACCATATGTCAATATACGGCATTACAGGCGCGAGGCGGTCAAAACGAGCCATGCCGCTTCCGCCAACTGTTAAAAAAATCTTTGCGTTCGGGTCGACCTCTTTGATGATCTTGTATTCATTCACAGCGTTTGGAATATCACTGCTTGAAGAAAGTTCATCCCAGGGATAGAAGGCAAACTGATCATAATCAAGTCCAAGAGATTTTATATGAGCGATGATTTCTTTCAACCACTGGCGAAGCATGGTGTCGTATTCTTTGCTCGGATACTTTATATGCGAAGGAGCCCCATAAACCCTTGGCGTAGAAATCAGATAGATATAGCCCTTTTCTCTGATATAAAATTCCTGGTCAAAGAGTTTATAATTGAGAGGTTCTATGATGTTTCCTTCTTTGTCGCATTTAACAGTCGGGTGGTTGAAGCTCATTACTGGAAATACATTTACTCCATGAGAAAGAAGGTCCTCCTGATAGTTTTTCCAGTTTTCCCAGCCGCCGATTAGATTTGTTCTGCCTTCGTTAGGAACATAGTCCCAGACGCAGAAAAACATGGGATTTTTTTCTGGCAGATTTACAGGCCAGACAGTCAAATTCACTGGAATTTTTTCTTCTTTCCTGTCATATGCTAGTTTAATTTCTCCTTTGTATATGCCCGGTTTTACTCCGAAGGTATTGATTGAAACCCAGATCTGTCTTGTTTCGCCCTGAGGTACAACGATCTTTTCGATCTCTGGCATTGGATCGTATATCCAGCGGCCAGAAAAATCCTTGAAAAACTGAAGTTCGTAAATTGCAATCTTGCTTGCAGGAATCACTGAGTCCTGACTCTTCAGGTCGTTTTTTTGTATGGAAATTTCAAAAGAGTTCTGTTTACCCGCTGTAAGGCAAAAAAGCGCTGAAACATCTTCATTTACACATGCCTTGAAAGAAAGGTTTTCAAGTTTCCATCTGTCAGGAGCGTCCGCAGGACAATCCGCAAGAGGAAAATACGGATTTTTTGTCCACATTGCCAGTGGCTTGTTTGTCTGGAATTTCTCAAATAATGGAACAATGTTTTCTGCGCTGATTTTCTGGCCATAGCAGTAGGAAAGGATATTGGTCAGAAATTTTTGACCTGTGCCCCAGAATCCATTGCCTGCATAGTCAGTTGTTGAAAGCGCCCACATACAATTGAAGATAATTTTTCCTTTTCCAAATACATTTTCTTTAATCAGCATCGTCGCACCAGATGGGTCGCCCCGCAGTCTGAATGGAGCGATAAAATCTTTGTCCCAGTTTCTCCAGCAAAAATGTCCTTTACAGCCATAATTCTCCGGGATTTCATAGGGGATTTTCAAAACAGGATGGTCAACATCAGAGGCAGGAACACCGACAATAATTGCCTGGTTGCTGGTGTCCTGGGCAGGAAGGTTTATACCGTTTTCCTTCAGCCACTTTGTTGTGGCAGGCCTTCCGAATGTGTATGATTCAAACCAGACTGTCCCGCCATTTTGAAGAAATTCTTTTACTGCGTTTGCAAACTCAGGTTTTTCAAAGATAGCGTCGGGATTGAATGTTTGCCCGATGTACAGGAGTTTTGAAATCTTTAGGTCCTGGACAAATTCTGGGACAACTGAAAAATACCTGTGTTCAGTAATTCCATATTCGCTTAAAGGATATTGAGGATAAACAGCAAACCTGTTAACATTAAAAATCGTGATATGCAGGTTTCCCGCAAAGACAGAATGCAAAAGCAAAAAAAACGAAAACAATAAAATTTTTTTCATCTTAACCTTTGTTCAGGCTCACAAAATTTACACTTATAATATGCCCGGGCCAGCCGCAGAGTGGCGAATGATGTCGCCACCCTGCGGACATAACAAAAAATCTATCACATTTGAACCGTATCGATTCTACCCTGTTATATGCCTATTGCTGCAAGAACGACCTGTTCATCCTTGACCACATCGTGCCATAGGAGAGATAGTTTCCAAAAGTCAGGTCAGTATTCCATAATCTGTGCGTTGTATCATTGATCCAGGTTGCAGCGCCATCATAGAAAACAACATTCAATCCGTTCGGGATTCCAGAACCGCTTTCAGGATGGTTCCAGAAATTGTTCGGATACCAGACATCGCAGGCAAGAACATATTCCAGTTTTTCAAGTTTGTCTATCTTTTTTGCCGGCGTTCCATAGACATAACTTGACGAATTCCAGGCATAGCTGGTGAATGCGCGTTGTGTCGGGTTTTCAAATCTTATTTTCAGATTTAAATTGCTTGCCCAGAAACTGGCTCTTACTGAAGGACATTTTACGCTTTCAATGCTGGTAATATACCTTCCTTTTCCCTCTAACCTCCAGCCTCTCAGAAGATGCCCGAGCCCGGAATAATATGGTGCAGAAGTATCCCAGACAAGAGCCGTAGATGCGCCTAATCCTGCAGGATTGGGCGGAAAACCGTCATAGTCAATGGCATACATATGGGTTGCAAGAGCAATCTGTTTAAGATTGTTCAAGCACACACTGCGCCTTGCATTTTCCCTTGCCCTGCTCAATACTGGAAGCAACATCGCAGCAAGAATCGCTATGATTGCTATTACCACAAGAAGTTCAATCAGCGTAAATCCTTTTCTCATTTTTCCCACCTCCTTTTGCTGTAATTTTACCTTTTTTGATATGAAGATGTCAACACAGGTCTTGCGG
Organism: Candidatus Omnitrophota bacterium; assembly: GCA_023819255.1. Classification (GTDB taxonomy): domain Bacteria; phylum Ratteibacteria; class UBA8468; order B48-G9; family DTJG01; genus DTJG01. The sequence goes on along the minus strand of JAMWBU010000021.1, from coordinate 24,368 downwards.
TATTTTTTATCAGCAACTCTGGCTTCAGCGTAATTCTTGCAGACCTGCAAATACCTTTAACAATACCTTCAATTTTTTCAATTGAGATTTTTCCCATCTCGCAAAATGGCTGCGCCAGTTCATGAATTGCTGCTTTTTCTGGAATATCATCGGGTATTTCATCATATGTAACAACTTCCAGGTCCTGCGGTATTCGAATCTTTTCTTCTCTCAAAACAGGTAAAACGCCATTGAGCAGAATGGAAATGCCTGAAACAAAAATCGCTGTTGGCTGGTGTGAAAAAAGCATTTTTTTAAAATCCTTTTTCAGTTGTACGGCCCAGTTCTCTGATTCCTCCATAAATGCTTTTGCAGTGCCTGACTCTTTAAGATTGAGACCTGCCTCGCTAAAAGCGCGGCGAAAACCAGAATATCTTTGAATGATATGGCTTGCTTCAATATATCCGGCAAAACCAATTCTGGTGTGTCCTTCCTCAATAAGATATCTGGTTGCCTGATAAGCACCATTCTGGTGGTCAGTGCTGACATAATTCAGATTCAAATCTGGAAGTATTCTGTTTATCGCCATTACATGGCTTCCACCTTCAAAAATCTCATTCATTACCGGCAGGTCTTTTTCCCATGGCATAAGCCAGATAACACCATTAAACCTTTCAGAATCAACAGTCCTGATTAATTCGTAATGATTGCCTCTAAAAGGAAAAATCTGAATTTGAATATGCCTTTCAATTGCTTCATCTATTAACTTTTCCATGAATGGAAAACTGGAATAAAAATCGGTCTTCCAGTTAAAAGGCGCAACAATAAGGATTTTCATCTGAGAAAGAAAAGGAATTTTCTTTCTAACAAATATGCCCTTGCCCTGCTTTTTAATTATCAGTCCTTCTTTCTCAAGCTCTTCAAGGGCTTTTCGAACAGTGAGATGGCAAACATCAAACCTTTTCATCAAAAATCTCTGGCTTGGAAGAATAGAACCCTCTTGGCTCTTTTCGATTTCTGCCACAAGATATTCTTTTACTCTTCTGTATAGTATCATGGTCGGGCTACCATCTTTCTACTTATAAGGACATATAAATTCTATTGCATCACATTTTTTCTGTCAAGCCATCCAATGCAGGATAATAGCTGACATTTTTCCGTTATTTCAAAATTAAGTGCCTGAATATTTCAAGTGTTTCATTACCCATCATGACAGGAATGCGTCAAAAAGGTGTGATGCGATAATGATATGGCCTGTTGTGTTCGGATGAACAGGCTCAGGGCAGAAGGTTTCGCTGTCATTATAACGCAATTGTTTCTGGAATATTTCCTGAAGCTTAATAATCCCTGTGTTGAATTTCTTAGCCATTTTTCTTACAACCTCAGTATACGTCTTTAATTCCTCCAGCACCATTTTTCTCCACGAGTTTGAATTATCAACACTTATATAGAATGGTTCAAGTAGGACAATGCCGCAGTTTAATTTTTCTTTTGTTTTTGAAAGGATTTCAATGTACCTTTGCTCAAATTTTTCTGCAACGCATTCCTGGCAGTCAGGGTCTTTTCTCAACACATGATGAAGGTCATTGATGCCTATCAAAATCGTAAGCCAGTCGGGTTTATGGTAGATCACATCGTCTTCCCATCTATTTTGAAGGTCAATGATTGTATTTCCGCTTATTCCTTTGTTTACGACAGCAATTCTTCTTTCAGGATATCTTGTGATAATCATATCATTAAAATATTTTACATATCCGTTACCAAGCGGAGCAAATTCAGCCCGTCTTCCACAATCAGTGATGCTGTCTCCGATGCAAACAACTTTTTGGCCTTCTCTTATTGCGAATTTCATAATACCCCCTTTTAATTAATCCTTCAGTGTAATGCTGTCAACAATGCCTTTGTTTTCAATGCACCAGTCAATGGTGTTTTTTATTCCCAGTTCAAGTGGTACTTCTGGGTTCCAGCCAAGTATTTTTTGCGCCTTTGAAATATCTGCCCAGGTTGCGAGAATATCGCATTGGGGAAATGGCCTGTGTATAATATTCGCCTTTTTTCCGAGATATTTTTCTATCAAAGAAATGGTCTGATTTATCGTGTGTGGTTTATTGCCACCGAGATTTATTATTTCAAAACCAACTTTTTCCAGCCCCGAAAGAGTTCCTTTCGCAATGTCTGAAACAAAGGTAAAATCTCTGCTCTGGTTTCCATCCCCATAGACGACAATTGGATTTCCTTCGTTTATCAGTTTGATAAACTTGAAGATACTCAAATCAGGCCTGCCCGCAGGTCCGTATACAGTGAAATATCTGAAGATTGTTATGTCGATGCCATATAAATGGTGGTATGTGTAGCAGGTTGCTTCAGCGGCTTTTTTGCTTGCGGCATAAGGAGAAATTGGGGTATTAACCGGAAGGGATTCTGAAAAAGGCATCTTCTGTCCAGCGTACAGAGATGAAGTTGAGGCAAGAATAAATTTTTTCACCTTAAATTTTTCACACAGGGAAAGAAGATTTAAATTGCCCAGCACATTTGTTTCAAAGTAGATATGCGGATTTTCAATGCTTGCTCTAACGCCTGCCCTTGCTGCAAGATTGATAACTGCTTCTGGCTTGAAGCTTGAAAAAATTCGCTCTAAATCCGGCAGTTTTCTTATATCTACCTGTTTGAACTTGAAATTTTTTTCTTTTTTCAGGTCTTCCAGACGCCAGTATTTTAATTTCACATCATAATAATCGTTTATGTCGTCAATTCCAAAAACAAAATAGCCTGACTTTATTGCTGTTTTTGCTGTGTGCCAGCCAATAAACCCAGCGCACCCTGTCAGAAGGACTCTCATTCTAACCTCACTGTCATTTGATATTGCGCGATAGTCGCATCAATTGATTTTCTTTCAAAAAGAGTCTTTTTCAATGTCTCAATAGCATTGTTTTCTCCATGTACAAGAAATGTATTTATCGGCGGTTTTTTTAACGAAGAAAGCCACCACAGGATTTCGCTCTGGTCAGCATGAGAGGAAAAGCCATTTACCTGAACAATGTTTGCCATTACCTTTTTCATCTCACCCAGAATTCTTACCTCTGTTTTTCCGCTTATGATTTCTCTTCCCAGCGTGCCTTGTGCTTGATAACCGATAAACATAATTGTACTTTCTTTTCTGCCAATATTTGAAGCCAGGTGGTGTTTAATTCTACCACCAGTGCACATACCAGAGCCAGCGATTATTATAACAGATCCCTTAACGTGATTGATTGATTTAGATTGCTCGACTGTTTCTGTCGGATGAAGCAAATCCATTTCAAAAGGATTTTCATCAAGAGCGATCAGGGACTGGCGCAAAAATTCAGGGTATCTTTTGAAAACCTCTGTCACCTTTATTGCCATCGGGCTGTCAATGAATATCATAAGATGGGGAATTTTATTCTGCTGAAGCAGTTTTTTCAGACAATACAAAAATTCCTGCGTTCTTTCTATCGCAAAACTCGGTACCACTATGTTTCCGCCATTTTTTGCAGTCCAGGATATTACCTGAGCGATCTTTTCATAACTTAAATAGTCTGGCTCATGGATCCTGTCGCCATAGGTTGACTCAACAACAAGATAATCAATCTTTTCCAGTCTTTCTGGCTCTGGAAGCAGTGGTCTTGCAGGTCTTCCAAGATCTCCAGTGAAGACAAGATTTTTCCCTGTTTTCTTATCTATGAATTCAAAGATGACTGACCCAAGGATATGGCCGGCATTATGGCAGATAAGCATAAGGCCATCGGAAATGTCAAGTTTTTCATTGCAGGGAATTTCCTGAAAAAGATCAAAAACATCATAGGCATCTTCGGTAGTAAATAGCGGCACTTCGGGATGCGCAGGAGTTTTTCCTGTGAGTTGGTGTCTTCGTCTTTTTTTCTCAGCATCTTCTTCGTACAACTTTGCCGCATCAATAAGTGCAATCTTTGCTATTTCAATCGTTGGCCTTGTGGCAAATATCTTGCCCTTAAAACCATCTCTTACAATACACGGAAGAAAACCGCAGTGGTCAAGATGGGCGTGGGTCAGAAATACAGCGTCAATGCTTGATGGCTTTACTGGAAAATCTTGCCAGTTTCTTGAAAGAAATTCTCTTTCCTGATAAATCCCGCAATCAATAAGGAAATTCCTTCCATTAAAATTCAAAAAGTGCCTTGAACCCGTTACGTTTTTTGTCGCACCGTAAAATGTAATAGTAAACACTATTTATCCTTGAACATATCAACAAGATTCGCCACAAGATTTTTAGTGTTCGTAGTAATTTTTCTCATAATTGAGCAAAATTTGTAATTTTTTCGATAAATTCTTTAAAACCTTGATATGTGTTTTTTTTCACCTGACTTGCAGTTGCGGCAAAGGTTGCAATCGGTTTTTTCCCGCACAAAACCTCCATTTCAATTAAGGTCTTATCAATGCCTGTGCCACCTGTTGTACAGAAAAACGCCACATTCTTAATTTTCTCTTTGTTCCGGGCTATGTATGTTCTGATTGCAGGGGCCATATTTGCAGCCCAGACAGGAGTTCCTATAATTACAATATCATAATTCATAGGATCTTTCTGAATCTCATTAATTTCTGTAAGTTCCCTTCTCATCGCGTCTCTTCCGCCAGCCATAAAGCCTTTTATTCCTGAGCGGTCTTTTTTGTCAAAAATCTCTTCAAAATCACATGAAAGAAATTCTGCAATTTCTTTTGCTATTTTTTTTGTTGTTCCTGTTCTTGAATAATAAACGACAAGAAACTTTTTATCCATTTTGCCTCCACAGTATTTTTCTGATATTGTCTGGAATCTTTACTGGACTCATTTCATCATTTACGCAAACCACAGTTATTTTAGCCTGACAGCACAGGGTTTCATCTTTCATTACCTTATGAAGAAAAACGATTGACGCATTCCCTAACCGTTCTATTTCAGTAAGGATTTCAAACTTTTCTTTATATCTGAGTGGTTTTTTATATTCTATCTCAGCCTTTGCGACAACAAACGCAATTTTCTGCTTCAGCAATTCTTCGGTGAAAATCCCCTTTTTTTCAAAATATTCTGTTCTTCCCTCTTCAAAAAATTTCAGATAGTTGGAGTAATAAACAACTCCTCCTGCATCAGTGTCATGATAGTAGATTTTCTTTTTAATGCTTTCCATAAAAATGTTCCCGACCTTATAAAATATCACAAGATTTTATCGCGGCAAAATGAATTTGACATCATAATAAAAATCCTGTGAAATATTATCAAAAATTAAAAAGGAGGCAAGATGGAAGAAATAAGAATAGGATTTATAGGATGCGGTGGACATTCATACGCCCATCTAAAAAATTTGAAAGGAATGAAAGGTGTAAAAATTGCGGCAGTTTTTGATCCCAGAAAAGAAAATGTTGAAAAGTTTGTAAAGGAAGCAGGAGGTAATATTGATGTTTATGAGAGTGATGTTGATCTAGTAAAAAAGGGGAATCTTGATGGAGTTGTTATAAATTCTCCTCATACCTTTCATTACCCTCAGATAAAACTTGCCCTTGAAAATGATCTGAATGTTCTTGTTGAGAAACCGGCTGTTGTTAATTATCAGGAAGCTCAAAAGGTGAAGAAATTGTTGAAAAAAACAACTAGAGCCTTTGTTGTAGGATATCAGAGGCATTACATGGCCTCCTTCCTTGGAGCAAAAAAGATACTTGACCAAAAGAAACTTGGAAAACTTGTCTTTGTTTCCGGATATCTTGCCCAGGACTGGATAAACATTGTAAGAAACACAGGCCGGATATGGAGATTTGAGCCAGAATTTTCTGGAGGAGGGCAATTAACTGACTCAGGCAGTCATTTTGTGGCTATGCTTTTTTACATCACGGAATTAACACCCGCAAAGGTTGCATCTTTCGTTGACTATCATGGAATGAAGGTTGATATAAATACTGCGTTCATCGTGAATTTCAAAGAAAAAGTAATAGGAAGTTTTGGGATACTCGGCATAGACCCATCTTTCAGAGAGGCCCTTTTAATATGGGGAGAAAAAGGGGTGTTGAAAATCAGCGCCGTTAGTGAAAATAGCTATGTTCATTATTATGGCGAAAAGGAGCAACGACCTATCCCAGAGGTAAAATCGAAAGTACTTTCTCCCGCAAAGGACCTTGTTGAATGCATCAAAAGAAAAAAACAGCCCCAGACACCATTTGAAGTGATTGAAAAGGTCGCTTTGCTATCAGACAAAATATACCAGTCCTTCAGAGAAGGAAAGATTGTAGTGGTGTAAAATACTTATCATAATTATAGATTGATGCTTATTTTTAATTAGATTGTGCGCATTTTGACATCATTAAAAGACCAGACGAAGTTCGTTCTGACTATCATGACGCAGGATATGGACTTCAGTGGAATCGCGCCACCCTTGCGCCGGGTGAAACATGGACAATAATTTCTTTTGAAAAATGGACAGAGGCAGGATTTGTGCAGGTTTTTGCGCCAGCAGAACAATCAGGAAATCCAGGAGATGTTATAAATTATCAATTTGTTGTGGCAAATTATCAAAACACAGAGGATACCTTTGATCTTGTTCTGGTTTCTGGTAGCGGATGGGTTACTTCTCTTCCAGATGGCAACACAATTACTGTTCCTTCCGGGGAGAGCGCGATAGTTAATGCAACTGTTACCATTCCTCAGGATGCAAATGCCGGAACGCAGGACAATCTTACTCTTATTGCGACAAGCCAGACAGATCCTGAAGTAAATAATCAGGATAGCGTAAAGACGACAGTTTCAGAGGACATTACAGAAAAACTTCTGAAAGTTTATGGCGGCGGAGGGAATTGTTTCATAGCAACTGCTGCTTTTGGTTCTTATCAGGAACGTCATGTATGGGTGCTTCGTCGGTTCAGGGATAGATACCTTCTTTCCAGTGCGGCGGGCACGGCTTTTGTAAAATTCTATTACAGACATTCCCCGGCAATAGCAGGCATTATAGCAGAAAATGAAACCCTTCGGTTTATAACAAGAATTGCCCTTATGCCTGTTTATGGTGTGGCATATCTGTTTGTGTCAGGACATTTGTTTCTTGCAGACGCCTTATTATCTATAGTATTATTCATAATGATACGGGGCACGAGAAAAATCCTTAACGTCATCCACAGGTAATGCTCTTTTGAAAGAATAACAGTAGAATTTCAATTTGACAGTCAAAGGCAAGAAGATATAAATTTAATGAAAACGGGTTTCAGTAAATACTTAACTCTACGGCGTTTATTTCTGCAATCCTGTTGTTAGATGACATCTATTTGTTTGTCCCAAGTTTTGATATGACAATCTGCGCATTTTGTATTCTCTGTTCTGTATCTGGATGGTCGCTCAGAAATGTCAGTGGAAGCGATGGTTGTTTTTTCTCGAGTTCCTGCATCTTTCTGAAAAATGAAATCATTCCTTCCGGGTTGAAGTTTGCGCGGAAGGCATAAGTCATTCCAAGTGTGTCCGCCTGTATTTCCTGAGTTCTGCTGTATTTCAGCATTGAAATAGTGAAAATCGTATCTGCTGCTTGCTGTATTGCTTTCTGTCTCCCTGAACCAAACAAAATACCTGCAGGGATTGAATACAGTATCTGTTTTTCTAATCTATGAACGGCATCTCTGTTACAGATGTGCGCAACTTCGTGTCCTATAACGCAGGCAAGTTCATCTGGAGAATCAATTTGTTTAAGAAGCCCTGTATAGACATAAACAAATCCGCCTGGTATTGAAAATGCATTGACTTCATTTTTTTCGATCACTTTGAATTTATAGGGAAGATGAGGCCTGTCATTATTTGCGGCAATTCTGGTGCATATTCTTGTAAAACCGCTGAAAACCTTATCCGGATCTTCGACAATCTTGAACTCAGAACATATTTTTCTGTCAAGGGCAATGCCCATATCTATCTCATCTTTTTCTGTGTAGACTGTTTGTTCCTGTTTTCCTGTCACAGGGTTGTGATATGTAGCGCATCCTGCCAAAAAAATAGCCAGAAGTAGAACCTTCGTTATAAAACCCTTTTTCATAGTGCCCTCCTGCAAAATGTTTTATTTCCCAACGCAGAAACTGCCAAAAATTTCATCAAGTGTTTCTTCTGAAATGTTTTTGCCTGATATTTCGTCTAAATGAAAAATTGAAAATCTAATCATTTCTGCAATCATATCACTGCTTATTTTTTTTTCTACCAGAAATTTCGCCTCTTCAAGCATTTTTAACGCTTTTTCCAGACATAATTGCTGTCTGATGCTCAAGAAAAATTCCGGATCATTAACTTCGCAGAGTCCTTCATTCAAATTTTCAGTTATTGCTTCGTGGAGTTCTTGTAATCCTTTTCCTGTGATGCAGGACACTTTTATAACTCTTTCTCCTTTGCAGATTTCGCTGATAATTATTTCGTTTTTATCATTGAGATCGCATTTATTCAAAACAATTATATGTGGTTTACTTTTGGCTTTAGAAAGTATCTGGCGGTCCAGGGAGTCGAATTCAGAGGAAGAATCAAGCACAACAATTATCATTTCGGCTTTTTCGATCCATTTCACAGCCCTTTCGACACCAATTTTTTCAATGCCGACTGCATGGTTTCTTATGCCGGCTGTGTCTATTATCGTAAAGGGAATACCATTTATGCAAATGGTTGCTTCCACAAAATCCCTTGTTGTTCCTGGTATTTCAGAGACAATAGCCCTGTCTTCTTTGACCAGTAGATTGAGAAGGCTGGACTTTCCAACATTAGGCTTTCCCACGATAGCAATTTTAACTCCTTCTGTAAGCACCCTTCCTGATTGACCTTCACTTAAAATTTTTTTTATTTTTTTTATTACGGCGCCTATCTTTTCAAGCAGATTGCTGTTAGATATATTTCCATAATCTTCAGAAAAATCTATTTCATAGTTGACAAGAGCCATAATATTTATCAACTGATTTCGAAGTACTGCGATTTTTCTTGAAAGAGAACCTGTCAACTGTTTTACAGAAACTTCGAGGGATTTTTCTGTCTTTGAGTTTATGATTTCCACAATACTTTCTGCCTGCGCCAGGTCAATTCTTCCATTAAGAAAGGCTCTTTTTGTGAACTCTCCTGGTTGCGCTAAACGGACACCATTGCGAGTGCAGAGTGATAATATAGTTTTAATGGCTGCCAGTCCTCCATGACAACCGATTTCAGCCATGTCCTCTCTTGTATAGCTTGATGGAGATTTCATTATCGTAACAAGGACTTCATCAATGACTTTTCCTTTCTCATCAACAATGTGCCCATATCTGACTGTATGGGTTTTCCATATTTTTTCAAGTTTTCTCTTTCGACCGGGTATGAATATTTTTTTTATCACATAAAGCGTGTCAGGACCGCTTATCCTGATTATTCCAATTCCACTGATTCCATAAGGAGTTGAAAGAGCGCATATTGTATCTTTTTCCATAACCAACCCGGTTTGTGTTATAATTTATGTAATAATTATACCGCAACCATATTAGATTATTAAACATCTAATATTCAAAAAGGAGAATGAAATGGCTGTAAAAATTAAAAGTTATGTTTTACTCGGGGCTTTGAGCATTCTTCTGGTTTATATTGGAAGTTTATTTGGAAATGATGGAATGATTATTGCTTTTTTAATAGCGCTCGCAATGAACTTAATTTCATACTTCTTGGGAGATAAAATAGTGCTATCAATGACTCGCGCTGTAAAGGTGTCTGAGAATCAAATGCCAGAACTACACAGGATTGTTTCTGAGGTTTCTGTTGCGGCAGGCGTCCCAAAACCGGATATTTACATTATTCCTTCTCAGAGTCCGAACGCATTTGCCACAGGAAGAGACCCTTCGCATTCTTCAGTAGCTTTTACTCAGGGAATTCTGGACCTGCTTGATGCAAACGAACTCAAAGGGGTCATCGCCCATGAAATGTCGCATATTAAAAACAGAGATATTCTTATCGCCACAATCTCAGCCACAATAGCCAGCGCTATCACAATGATTGCCAGAATGATTCAATTTGCCGCGATGTTTGGTGGCGGTAGAGATTCAAACAGGTCAGGTAATGTTTTTTCTGTTTTTGCGATGCTTGTTTTTGCAATCCTGGTGCCAATAGCCGCTGCGTTGATTAATCTTGCTATTTCAAGAAATAGAGAATATTTTGCGGACGAAACAGGAGCAAGAATCATTAATAATCCTTTCGCGCTTGCTGGAGCATTGAAAAAACTCGCGAGAGGTGTCTCTTCAGTTCCGATGAATAACGCAAATCCATCAACGAGCCATCTTTTTATAGTAAATCCATTTTCCTCAAAATCTTTTTTAGCAATTTTTTCTACTCATCCTCCACTTGAGGAACGAATCAGGCGGTTGGAAAATATGAATTTTTGATTATTTTCTGTATTCTTCAACCCATCCGGACACAGCATAAAATCTTTCAGCTTCAACCTTTATTAAGTTGGCAAATACACCCGGAATGCAGTTTGCTCTTTTTAATTTTTCTGTTACGTATAAATCTCAAGAGCACAGGGCATATTGAACCGTTTATAAGTTTCCTGTGATGCACATTCGCGATTTTTACATAAAAAGATATCATAACCATTGTTTTTTTGACACTATCCAGAATGATGGGGTATAATTATTATCTGACAGGGGCCGTAGTTCAGCGGATTAGAATGCCGGACTGTCGATCCGGAGGTCGCGGGTTCGAACCCCGTCGGCCCCGCCAGAATTTTTTTAGAGGGGGGTTCGAATGGAGCGAAGACCTATGCGGCTGGCCGACCCGAGCCGCAGTGGGAGGCGAGGGCGCCGAACCCCGTCGGTCCCGCCAGAATTTTTTTTAGAGGGGTTAGAACGGAGTGAAGTTAAGACAATGCAATCGATAACAGTATCATTCTGTTGCCTTCACTTCTTGTTAACAAGAACAGATTATGGACAAGAATTCCGATGAATATCTTGAGGCATTAAGGCATACCGCCTCTCATATACTTGCTCAAGCCGTTAAGAGATTATATCCAGAGACGAAACTTTGCATTGGCCCAGCCATAGAAGATGGTTTTTACTACGATTTTTTCAGACAGGAACCCTTTTCTCCGCAGGACATAGAAAATATCACTTTTGAGATGGAAAAGATTGTCAGGGATAACCTGACTGTTGAAAGGATTGACTGCGACAGAAAAAAAGCAGCGGAACTTTTAAAAGACGAACCTTTTAAGATGGAACTTCTTAATGAGATAAAGGGCGAGAAAATTTCATTTTACAGGCAGGGAGAATTCATTGATATGTGCGCGGGTCCGCACGCGAGTTCAACAGGCGAAGTGAAATATTTTAAACTTTTGAATGTCTCTGCTGCATACTGGAGAGGAGACGAAAAAAGAGAGTCCCTTCAAAGAATTTATGGCGTTTGCTTTCCTGAAAAAGAACAACTTGATCTTTACTTAAAAAATCTTGAAGAGGCAAAGAAAAGAGATCACAGAATTCTGGGTCAAGCGCTTGGTTTGTTTTCCCTTCAGCCAGATTTTGGCCCGGGGCTTGTCTACTGGCATCCAAATGGCGCAACAATAAGAAAGGTGATTGAAGATTTCTGGAGGGATGCACACTTTGAAAGGGGCTATCATTTGCTTTACACTCCGCACATAGCCAGCATTTCCCTGTGGGAAAAATCAGGTCATCTTTCATTTTATCGTGAAAACATGTTTCCTTCGATGAACTTTGAACAGGGCTTCCCATATCAATTAAAGCCAATGAATTGTCCTTTTCATATCCTCATTTATCAGTCAACGCTTCACAGTTATAAAGAGTTTCCAATAAGATGGGCTGAACTTGGCACTGTTTACAGATATGAGAAAGATGGAGTGCTTCATGGCGTTTTGAGGGTGCGCGGATTCACGCAGGATGACGCCCACATTTTTTGCAGACCCGACCAGATAGAAAACGAGGTAACAGAATTGCTTGATTTTGTGATGTATTTTCTTTCCAGTTTTGGTTTCAGCGAATATGAAATTTACCTTTCCACAAGGCCTGACAGGTTTGTGGGAACAGTGGAAAACTGGGAAAAAGCGACAAAAGCTCTTGAAAATGCTCTTATCAAAAAATCTCTTTCATATCAGATAGATCCTGGAGAGGGTGTTTTTTATGGTCCGAAGATTGACATCAAGATAAAGGATTGTTTGAAAAGAACCTGGCAGTGTTCAACAATTCAGGTTGATTTCAATATTCCAGAAAGGTTTGGCTTAAAATATGTAAACCAGGAGAACCAGTTCGAAAGGCCTATTATGATACACAGGGCTATTATGGGTTCTCTTGAAAGGTTTTTTGGCATTTTGATTGAACATTACAGTGGCAATTTTCCTGTCTGGCTTGCGCCAGTGCAGGTTAAGATTCTGACGGTTGCAGACAGGTTTATTCCATATGCAGAAAAAGTTCTTGGTTTTTGCAGGAAGAATAAAATCAGGGCAGATCTTGATGGATCTTCAGAGTCTCTTGGCAAGAAAATTCGTACAGCAGAGAATGAGAAAATACCAATTCTTGCTGTTATTGGAGAAAAGGAACAATTGACAGAAACGCTTGCGGTTAGGCTGCATAAGAAAGGTATGAAAGGTGCGGTTTCTGTCGGGGATTTTGTCAGGAAAATAAAAGAAATAGAAGAGACAAAATCTATTGAAATAGATTTCTGATTTGATTTCATATGAAACTTTAGTATAATATAGAGAAAAAAAGGAGAGGATATCGACCCACGCAGGTATAATGTTAATTACAGAATTCGAGCATCTCAGGTCAGGTTGATTAACGAAGAAGGCAAACAGGTAGGAATTATACCGAGAGACCAGGCAATTGCGATGGCAAAAGAAAACCTGATGGATCTTGTTGAGATAGTTCCAAATGCAAGTCCACCTGTGTGCAGAATACTTGATTTCAAACGTTTTTTGTACGAGCAGAAGAAAAAGGAGAAAGAAGCAAAGAAAAAACAAAAGGCAACTCAGATGAAAGAAATTCGTCTGAGACCGGAAATAAGCGAACATGATTACAGGTTCAAGAAACAACATATAGAAGAGTTTTTGAAAGAGGGTCACAGGGTTAAGGTTTCTGTGGCTTTCAAAGGAAGGGAAATACTTCATAAGGAACGCGGCTATAATATACTTCAGAAACTCATAAATGACCTTGGACCAATTGCAAAAGTGGAAAAAAGTCCCCACGAAGAGGGAAGATTTCTTAATGTTATTATTGTTCCGTATTGAAAACAGGGAGTTTTGATGCCGAAGTTAAAAACCAGAAAGGCAGTCGCAAAAAGATTTAAGATTACAGGTACAGGAAAAGTGAGGCATTATAGAGGCGGAAAGAGCCATATTTTGACGAAAAAAACAGCAAAAAGGAAAAGGCGCCTCGCAAAGCCAAAAATTTTGAAAGGCAGGAAAGCGCGGATGGTAAAAAAAATGCTGCCTTACTCATAGCACAGGAGTGAAAAATGCCAAGAGCCACAAACAAGCCAGCAGCAAGACACAGGAAGAGAAAGATTCTTAAACTTGCAAAAGGGTACAGGCAGGGAAGGTCGAGACAGTATAAGAGAGCAAAGGAATTTGCTGAAAGGGGCCTTACCTATGCATATCGTGATAGAAAACAGAGGAAAAGAGATTTTAGAAGTTTGTGGATTGTAAGAATATCAGCCGCATGCAAAACAGCTGGAATATCATACAGTAGGTTTATCCATGGCTTGAATGCGCTTGGCATAAATCTTAACAGAAAGGTGCTTGCTGAGATGGCTTACAATAGACCTGAAGAATTTGGTCAGATAATCAAGCAGATTAAGGAGGTGACACAGGATTCTAATAAAGCTTAGAAGTATTGCTTTTCTTCTGGTGGCTGGTTTTCTTGTCTGGTTAAATTTCGCATTCCTTGTCGGTAAACAATATGACAATCTCTTCTATCTTGTATCTTTTGACCTTGTAGTGAGTTTTGCCCTTGTGGTTGGAGTCGTTAGCAACATAATTTTTAAAGACAGGTTATCCTCGCTTACAAAAGAAATTGACAGGCAAAAACTCCTGATTAATGACTATGCGGTGGAATCAGCCCTTTTCCTTGCCATAGTGGAGATGATGGAGATTTTTGGCAAGGATATTTCAGTTGAAGAGACCCTTGACAGAGTTACTCAGGGCATCAGCAATTTCTTCGTCAATGAAATAGTTCTTGTTCAACTATTTGGCCAGCATTTTTTTCAGAATGTCAAAGGAGAAAACATCCATCTTCCTCCTGAAACATTCGAAGAAATTGCGACAAAACCATATCCGGTTCTAATAAACAATCTTGAGTCATTCCCGAAATATAGATTTCTCAGGGAAAAAAATATTTCTTCTTTTATTCTTATTCCTTTGAAAAGCAAAAATGATGAAATCTCTGGAGTGCTTGGCGTTTTTTCAAAAAATAACAGAAATTTTTCTCAAAAAGACCTTTCTCTTTTGAGAATGATCTCAATCCCAATTTCTCTGATTCTTGAAAATATGGAATTGATGGAACAGACAAGGGTTCTATCAATAACAGATCCCCTCACACACCTTTATAATCGGCGGCATTTCCAGCAGTGTTTAGAGAAAATTCTTAAGGGGTCCGGGGAAAGAAAATTAAGCTTTTCAGTCGCGATGTGCGATATAGACAACTTCAAATTTTACAATGACAGAAATGGACATCTTGCAGGCGACCGGGTTTTAAGAGATATCGCCGGGATACTTCACCAGAACATTAAAGGTTTAGATATTGTTGCGAGATATGGTGGAGAGGAATTTATTATGGTTTTTCCTGAAACAAAAAAAGAAATTGCTCTTAAAATATGCGATAACATAAGAAGGAAGGTCGAAGAGGTAGAATTTACAGGCGAAGAATTTCAACCCGGCGGCGATTTAACAATAAGTTTTGGCATATCTGAGTTTCCTTCTGACGGAAACACTGCTGATGAATTGATCAGAAAAGCCGATATGGCTTTGTATGAGGCAAAAAAGCAAGGTAGAAACAGAGTAGTTGCTGCGTGATTTATTTGAAGGTTATGGTAAAAGCTTTATCAATCTCAATCAGTTTAAAAGCCAGAGGTTCTTCAGCAGTCTCATATGTGAGTTTCTGGTATAGAACCTGTTTTACTTTATAGTCTTCTAAATATTCTTGCAGTTTTTTTGAAAGAGCAAGTTTTGTTGCATAAATTGTATGATACGTTGGTGAAAATGGCAGTGCTTCAAATATTGTTGCGTTGATGTAATTTGAAATAATCGCTGTGCCTGATTTTGATTTGTATTCAATTACCAGATTGCCCCTCTCATTATAAACAACTCGCAATCCCTCAAATGTTTCAAGAAACTTCCAGAAATCCTGTTTTATTTTTTCATCAGCGAGGAAAAAGCATTTTCTATATCCAAAGGCAGGATTTTTCTTAATGTCGGGATTGTCTAGTATAGTAGATGGCTTAACATAATTTAACATAAATTCCAGTTGAGAAATTATGTCATGGGGAGTTCCGGTAAAGAAAAAAACGATATCTTTGTTTTTGCCTTTAGTATTTTCCATAGCACTCTTCAATGTGCCTGATTCTTCTTTTTCTGACACAATGAGAACAAGGCGATTTTCTTTTTCAATCGTGCACAAAAATTTCTTGCATGGAAAAATTGTGATGCTTTGTTCAGTTTTTGGGTCGGATTTTGCGATAATCTGACAGTTGCGCTCGGGAATTTTCGTGATCAGCGCATTAGCAAGCAAAGATGTTGCCGCAAGAGCGATGAATACCTTCCATCTATTTCTGAACAACACCGCAAAAATAATGAAATAAAAACAGAAAACAAGAAAGGTTTTAGGCGACCACGATACCTCTGGCGAAATTTCAGAAAACAATTTTGTGCCAATCCAGAAAAAGGCAAGGGCTTTCGTTAAAAAGAAAATGATAATTTGCCGGAAAAACGCGAAAATAAGAAAAGATAGTCCAAGAAAGACCGCAATGGCTCCGGCAGGAACGAGAATAAGGTTTGCTATCAGACTGAAAGGGTAAAATCTGCCAAAGTTTCCTAAAAGCACTGGAATTGTAAAAACCTGTGCTCCGATAATGGCTCTGATGGTTGAATCCAGCCATAGAGGAATTCCTTTTATATGCGGGATATTTCGCATAGCAAGAATAATTCCTGTGGTTGCGGCAAAAGATAACTGAAACCCTGCGCTGAAAAGTTCATCTGGCCTGAAAAATAGTATCAAAGAACCAGCCCAGCCAATGGATTCAATGCCATTTACCGGCCTTTCGATAATCTCAGAAAAAATATATATGCCGAACATCAGCGCTGCCCTTATCACAGGAGTTTTAAATCCTGTTATTGCGCAGTAGATTATGATAGCCATAAGATACAGCAAATTGAAAATTTTATAATGCGCCTGCTCAATCCTTCTTATAAAGAAAAATATGATCCTGAGAAAAATTACCAGGTATCCAAGATGCAGTCCTGAAACAACTAAAAGATGATAGGTCCCTGCTTTTATAAAGACCTGTTTGATTTCAGGAAGGTTAAACCTGTCTCCCAGAACCATCATACGAAAAATAGCAGCCTCCTGACCATGATATCTGAACCATTTTTTCACAATTGATTCTGTCGCTGTGTGGATTTTGCGAATAAATTTTTCAAACAAAGTTAAAGGTTCGAGCGAAAACCATGATTTTGCTGAAACAGTGATACTTTCTTCCGCCTGTTTAATATTTATCTGACTCAGATAAAGCCATTGATGCTGGTAGATTCGTTCCCTGTAAGGTAAGATGGCATATATTTTTAAATCAGCGTCATACCATTTCTTTCCGTCTGAAAAAAAAGTTTTTTCAAGTTCTACCTTAAGAAACTGGCCTTTTTCCTGCACATCCTTAACGGCACCTACTACATCCTTGATATTTTCATATGTAAATGGAAGCTTCTTTGTATAACCAATATGGCTTTTTCCTGCAATAAATATTCCTGTGGTGATGATGAAAAAAATAAGAAATAAGTTAGAGATTCTGGTGAAAGCAAGAGAAAAGCCGAGCGCAAAAACCCCAGAAAAAACAAAAAAAATCACAAGATGATCAAAAGGAAAAGGAAAAACCTTTTGAATGAGAATGCCCAGAACAAAGGGAAATATGAAAAAGCAGGATACGGGAAGTTTCCTGTTAATCACCTGTCAATCCATTGTCCCTCAAAAACGAGTTTTGTGCCGCCCTCAAAAAAGATTTCAGTGAAATCTTTTTTGAACGAAACCCTCAGTTTTTCTCCTGAACGAGCGATGATATCAACAGGGCTTGCAAATTTACCAAGCATTGCAACGCATATCACGCCGGCAACAATGCCAGTTCCACAGGCAAGAGTCTCGTCCTCAACGCCCCTTTCATATGTTCGAATTTTTCCATGATGAGCGTCTTTTATTTCAATCCAGTCAACATTTGTTCCCGCAGGTTGAAAAATTCTGTGATATCTTATGATAGGTCCATATTTCTTGACATTCACATTGTCTACATTATCAACAATAATCACAGCGTGCGGGACGCCTGTGTTTAATGAGTGAACTGTAAATGTTTCTTCATCTATTTTCACAATCCTGTTAAATTCAGGCTTATTTATCAGAAACATTTTTATGGAAACATCGGGAAAATTCAGTTCCGTTTCGTATATGCCGGCGAGTGTTTCAATCAAAAATGATTTTTTTTTTGAAATTTTCTGTTCATAGATAAAGCGGATTAAACATCTCAATCCATTTCCGCACATTTCTGCTTCAGAGCCATCAGCGTTGAAAATACGCATTTTGAAGTCTGCTCTTTTGCTTTTTTCAAGAAATATTGCGCCATCCGCGCCAACCCCATATTTATATCTGCAAAGTGCAATGGCAAGGTTTCTGCGGTTTTTTATTTTCCCGTCGAGATTGTTGATCATCACAAAATCATTGCCGGAGCCAGTGATTTTCATAAATTTCAGCATGCAAATAATTTAACTGGATCGAAGTAATTTGTCAAATTAATCTCTCTGGAATAAAATCTTATTCAACCATTAAAAAAATGAAACTTGTGATCCAGAGAGTGTCCAGAGCATCCATTAAAGTAAATGGCATCTTGAAGGGGGCTATTGACAGGGGACTTGTTGTTCTGGTTGGATTCGGGCAAAATGACTTTGAAACTTCAATTGAACCTGTTGTTCGCAAGATCTTGAAATTGAGGATTTTCGCAGACAGCAAGGATAAGATGAATTTAAGTTTGATTGATGTGTCCGGCGGGTTAATGGTCATTTCGCAGTTTACGTTATATGCAAACACACAAAGAGGTAACAGACCTGATTTTCTTGCCGCAAGTAATCCAGATCGGGCAAGGCATCTTTTTGACAGATTTATTGAGATCTGCCAGAATTTATATTTCGGCACAATTATAGCCGGAGATTTTGGCAAACATATGCTTGTAGAAATCCATAACGATGGTCCTGTTACAATAATTATGGATTATTAAATATGAAAAAAAACGGGCTGATTTCAAAACCCGTAGTTCTGGACACAGTTAGCAGCTGGATTTACACAGGGATTCTTGAACGTGAGGATGCCGAGTTCTATTATCTGATAGATGCGGATGCTTTTGGCGCTTCTGAAGTCAATATGACAAAACATGAGTATCTTACAAAGGTCAAGAAGGATGGAATAGTGGCCAATCGTAAAAGGACGGTTGTGTCAAAGGGAAAAGTGATAGCAATAACCTTGCTGGAGGACATTATTGAAAAATAAAAGAAATCAGTTGTTGCGTAATCGGTTGAAAAACAGAAAGTGTGAATTTTTACAACAGGTTCTTAAGATGTGTCCTGATTATATTGAGGCTCTTGAGATGATGGGTGATCTTTACACCAGATCAGGAGCATTAAAGGAGGGATTTGCCATTGATAGACGTCTTGCGTTTTTGCAGCCATTTGAACCGTGTCATTACTATAATTTAGCCTGTGATTGCGCTTTGCTTGGCAAAAAAGAAGAAGCTCTGTTGTATCTGAAAATTTCCATTATGCTTGGTTATAATGATTTTAAGCACCTGAATGAAGACCCTGACCTTGAAAATTTAAGGAGAGACGCAAGATATGATAAGTTTGTCAGACAGATTTCCGCCAGGAGAATCAAATAGAATTCTCTGGATGGCTGCAAAGGTTCTTGGTTTTTTTATTTTCAAACTTTTTTTCCACCTTGAAATAGAAGGGAAAGAAAACATTCCGCCTTCAGGAAGGTTTGTTATAGCGGCAAACCACGCAAGCTTTCTTGACCCACCGCTTATAGGGTATTTGTGTCCAAAACCCATCGCATATTTTACAAAGCAAGAACAACTTGTAGGTCTTTTTGGCTTGCTCATAAGGAATCTTGGAGCAATTCCGCTTTCAAGGTCAAATGCAGGCAAATCTGACTTAAGGGCTGCGTTGAAAGCGATACAGAGAGGTAAAAGTCTGCTAATTTTTCCAGAAGGCACCAGATCAAAAACGGGTCGGTTTCTTCCCGCAAAGCCTGGTATCGGATTCATAGTGCTTCGCGCAAAAATACCGGTAATACCTGTTTTTATAAAAGGCTCATTCAGAGCTATGCCTCCTGGAAGAAATTTCATAAGACCGGGCAAAATCGTTATCAAAGTTGAAAAACCGTGTTATTATTCCAGTCATCTCTCATATCAGGAAATTGCCGATGATGTATTAAAAAAAATAATCGAGCTTTCAAAATGAGAAAAATAATTTTGGGTAAATCAGTTGGATTTTGTTTTGGTGTGACAAAAGCAGTTAAAATGGCGAAAGAAATCCTTGAAAAGAGAAAAACCCTCACGACACTGGGCGACCTTGTTCATAATCCGCTTGTAATGAAGGAGCTCAAATTGAAAGGATTGAAAGTTATACAAGAGATTTCGAGCGCCAGGGACTGTCCGTTTATAATAAGGTCTCATGGACTTGCGCCTGATCTGCTTGAAAAATTGAGGTCCTTTACCCGGGAAATTTATGACGCCACCTGTCCGTTTGTTAGAAAGGTACAAAATCTTGTGAAGGAATTATCAGACGAAAACTATTTTATTTTTCTTGTTGGAGATCCCGGTCATCCTGAAATCAGGGCAATGCAAAAAATTGCGGGAAGGAATTGCGCAATTGTAAAACCAGGTCAGACGAGAAATGTCGCCCGTGCGAAAAAAAAATGGGCGATAATTGGCCAGACAACTCTTTCGCTGGATCTGTACAGAAATGCGATTTCTGGAATTCTAAAAAACATTCCATTGGAAAAGGCGACAATTTTCAACACAATATGTCCTGTTAGCATAGAAAGACAAAAAGAAGCGTTATCCCTTGCCCGCAGGGCTGACGCATTGATAGTCGTTGGCGGCAGAAAGAGTTCCAATACGCAAAAACTGGTTCATATCGGCAAAAAGGTTAATTCCAATACATTTCTTATAGAATTTCCGCAAGAGGTAAAAAAAATAAATCTTGCAAAGTTTGAAAAAATTGGTATAATCTCTGGTGCGTCCACGGATGTTATCTGTATTAAAAAGGTTGTTGAAACCTTGAGGACCATCCAGCGCAAAAAATACAGGGAGGTAAAACAATATGAATGATATCGATGTTGGAAAGATTCTTGAAGAAAAATTATTGTCGTTCAAACCAGGATCTTTAATAAAAGGGACCATCATAAGGGTAGATAAGGAGGTTATAGTCGATTTTGGATACAAGACAGAAGGCTATGTTCTGCGGGAGGAATTCAAAAGCGATCAGGAAAAAATAAAGCCGGGCGCGGAGGTTGATCTTATTGTTGAATCTCTTGACCCGGATTCAAACGGTCTTATCCTTCTTTCCAAAGAAAAAGCGGATATCATGCTTAACTGGGATAAGATTGAAAAGCATTTTGAGCAGGACCTGCCGATTTCCGGAACCATCCTTCAAAGAGTCAAAGGAGGATTCAAAGTTGACATAGGAATTCTTGCGTTTTTGCCTGGTTCTCAGACAGATATAAAACCTGTTACAAATCCTTCTCAGTTTGTAGATATGGTTAGCATGTTCAAAATAATTAAGATTGACAAACAGAGAAAAAATGTCGTTGTTTCCAGGAGAAAATATCTCGAAGAAGAGAAAGAAGAGAAAAAACGAGAGTTCTTGCAGAATCTTGAAAAGGGAACAATAGTGAAAGGAAAGGTGAAAAATCTTGTTGATTATGGAGCATTCATAGAGATTGACAACAATATCGTCGGGCTTTTACATCTGAATGATATGGCGTGGGGCAGAATAACTCATCCTTCTCAGATTCTTTCAGTTGGCGAAGAAATAGAGGTTATGGTTCTTGATGTAAATATGGAAAAACAGGTAGTTTCCTTCGGACTCAAACAAAGAACGAAAAACCCCTGGGATGATGTTGAAACAAAATATCCTGTCGGTTCTATCGTCGAAGGAAAGGTTGTCAACATCACAGATTATGGAGCATTTGTAAAACTTGAAGACGGAATCGAAGGGCTTCTTCATATTTCCGAATTTTCCTGGACAGGAAGGGTGAGGCATCCTTCTGATATGGTTGCAATGGGCGATACAGTGTCTCTCAAGGTGATAGATATTAAGAAGGATGAACAGAAGATTTCTTTTAGTTTGAGACAGATGGAACCAAATCCGTGGCCTGAAATAGTGAAGAAGTATCCTGTTGGTAGCGTTGTGAAGGGAAAGATATACCACATTACAGAATTTGGTGCATTTGTCGAAATTGAAAAAGGTGTCGACGGGCTTCTTCACATATCAAATATTTCTGATTCTCCGGTAAAACATCCTTCAGAGGTTTTGAGAAAAGGACAGAAGATTGATGTAATTGTTCTTGAAATAGACCCTGAAGGCAAAAAAATTTCTCTCGGGTTAAAACACCTCGGGCAGGTGCAACCAAATATCGATCAGGAGGAAGAAGATGAGAGTGATAGTCAGGAAAACTTATGAGGAAATAAGTGTTGAAGCAGCGAATCTCGTAAAAGCGAGAATTGAAAAAAAACCGGATTTTGTTATCGGCCTGGCGACAGGTTCCAGCCCATTAGGTCTTTACAGGGAATTGATAAAAATGAACAGGAATAACCTCATAAGCTTCAAAAAGGTAAGAACATTTAATCTCGATGAATATTACGGTTTAAGTGGGGACCACCCTCAGAGTTACAGATATTTTATGAACACTAATCTTTTCGATCATATTGATATAGAAAAATCAAACACGATGGTTCCTGATGGGACCGCTGAGGACTGGGAAGAATTTTGCAGATATTATGAAAGCCAGATCAAAAAGGCGGGAGGAATTGATCTTCAGGTGCTTGGCATAGGCAGTGATGGACATATTGCTTTTAATGAACCGGGTTCTTCTCTTTCATCAAGGACCAGACTGGTTGCTCTTGACGCCCGTACAATAGAAGATAATTCCAGATTTTTTGAAAACAAGAATCAGGTGCCGCAGTTTGCGTTGAGCATGGGAGTTGGAACAATTCTTGAAGCAAAGGAAATCATTCTTGTCGCGAATGGAAAGAACAAGGCATCTGCTATAGCGCAGGCAATAGAAGGTCCAGTGACAAGTTTGATTTCAGCGTCCGCGTTACAGATGCATCAAAGAGTTACCTTTTTCCTTGATGAACAAGCTGCATCAGAACTTAAAAGGGTCAATTATTATAAATTTGTTGAAGAGGCAGAGAAAAAAATAGGAAAAGAAATATTCTAAATCGTATCAAGATGGGTATACTTGATCAACTAATTCAGAGAGTTTCGAGCAAAAACAAAAGAGTTATTTTGCCTGAAAGTACGGATGAAAGAATTGTTCATGCTGCCTCTTTGCTTAAAGAAAGAAAAGTGGCACATCCTGTTCTTGTCGGAATCCCTGAAGAAATACAGAAATCTCTTTCAGAATTTGGTATTTCGGACATAGAAATACTCGATATCAATGATTCAACACTGGTTGGCGAACTGGCGCAGCTGTATAAAATGCAAAGGCCAAATGTTTCTGAAAAGGTCGCGCTGAGGTTAGTAAAAAAGCCATTGATTTTTGGCGGTATGATGGTTGCTTCAGGAAGGGTTGATGCAATGGTTGCAGGAGCAGCGCATACAACCGCTGATGTGATACAGGCAGCCGCTCTGACAGCTGGTTATCAAAAGGGTCTGTCAAGTTCATCAAGCTTTTTTATAATGGAAATGCCTGATGGAAGAATTTATTTTTATGCTGATTGCGCGGTGAACATTTCACCCGGTAGCGAAGCTCTCGCGGATATTGCAATTGCGACTGCTTCAAGCTACAGAAAACTGATGGGAGATGAGCCACTTGTTGCGTTTCTGTCTTTTTCCTCAAAAGGTAGCGCTTCTCACCCTGATGTCGATAAGGTTTCAAGAGCGGTTGAAATCGCAAGAGAGAAAGACCCTCAAACATCTTATGATGGCGAATTTCAGGCTGACACAGCGCTTTCAGAAACAGTGGCAAGAAAAAAATTGAAAGAGCCCGGCAATGTGGCTGGAAGGGCAAATGTTCTGATATTTCCAGACCTTGATGCCGGCAATATCGCTTATAAAATCACTCAATATCTGGCTGGCGCAAGGGCATATGGACCTGTGCTTCAGGGCTTTGCAAAACCTGTAAGTGACCTTTCAAGGGGCGCAAAGCCAGAAGATATTGTTGCTGTTGCCGCAATTACCTGTTTACTTTCCTGACGAAAGGAGATTATGAAACTGATAGTGTTTGAAAGTGACTGGTGGATAAACCTGACTCCATTGAGCTATACAAGGCCTGTCTTTGAATTAAGATGCGGTATGTACACATTGCTTGAAAGAATTGTTGAAAAGGCGAAACCCAGAGATATTACGCTTTTTGTAAGAGATTATCTTTTTGAATATGCGAAGAAAAATTATCAATATGCCATCAATAGTTTTTCGCATGCGGATGAAGATGTGCTGATTGTTGACGGAAGATTTCTCGTGGAATCGGATTTTGCAAAGGATAGAGAAGCAGTTTATCTCTGCGGAGACGAAATCGTTTATGCGTTTGTGAAAAAGCAAAACGCTGTAAAAATTGAAGGCAAGAACCTTGCAGAAATAATCGATTTTATTAAAGGTTTACCTCATATTCAGATTGATGCGAAGATGATGAAGTTTCCATGGAATCTCGTTCATCATAACGGAGAGATGATTAAGAAAGATTTTTCACATTGTGGAAAGAAAGGCATTGAGGGGATTTTTTCTCCACAAGCAACAGTGAAGGGCTCTGATGACATATACATTGCTGAAGGCGCTGAAGTCCATCCGTTTGTTGTTCTGGACACAAGTTCGGGCCCTGTTTATATTGATAGCAAAGCAAATATTTTTCCATTCAGCAGAATAGAGGGTCCCTGTTACATAGGAATTGATAGACAGATTATGCCTGGCGCCAGTATCAGGGAAGCTAAT
>JAMWBU010000061.1 GCA_023819255.1 Candidatus Omnitrophota bacterium | reverse complement strand
AAAATCTGTCTGAAGGTTTTTAAACTTAAAATATCAATTACATTTTCCCCAGCCATGGAAATTGTCGCAGCAAGCAGAAAAATTTTTAAAATTATAAGATTACGCATCCTTTTTTAACGGCAGATTCTTATAGATGTCTTCAAATTTCACCCAGCATTTTATCACATCATTTACCCTCCATACAACCTGTTCTTGCGCTGTTGACGCAAGTTTAAGCGCTTGCCCGAGTAAACCTCTCAACTTTTGCATATCCTTTATTGAATAGACATCCTGAATCTTCGGCGGAGTCCAGTTTCCACTATGACTGGTACACTTATTCAAAATCTTTGAAAGTTCAATATAAAATTCAGCCATTGTCTCTGACGCCGGTCCAAAAAGCTTATCACATGCCTGCTTGATAAGTTGTTCATAACTAACATCAGGATTCTCCATCCCTTTTGCAATAGTATAATACATTGGCCATCTTATGGGATAATTCTCTTCTTTTTCTCCATGCCACGACTCATAAAAAATCCACTCAACCTGGTTTTTCTTCCATAACCTCAAATCAATCAGGGCAGATTCTCCTGGAATAAAAGGCGTATCTCCCCATTCTTTTGCATTACAGCCAGGAATATACCATTCATATACGGCTAAACGAGCGCCGGTATCTTTCCATTTAAGAAAGTTCTCTACCCAATTTTTT
Source organism: Candidatus Omnitrophota bacterium (assembly GCA_023819255.1). Classification (GTDB taxonomy): domain Bacteria; phylum Ratteibacteria; class UBA8468; order B48-G9; family DTJG01; genus DTJG01. Next base: position 6,676 of record JAMWBU010000061.1, on the reverse strand, counting down.
TTACCTGGACAACCGCTGTCTGAAAGCGAATGCGCCTTGCACGAATTGTTTATAACCATCGCGAACACTCCTGGTTCTGCCTTCATATTTTCAGGCGCTTTTGCTGTAAACCAGTAAGCATAAAATATGACATATTTATCAGGATGTGTCTTTCTCAGTTCCTTTGCAATAATATTTGCAAATGCTAAACTCTTTTCACCTGGAGTTTTCCCTAATTTATTGCATTCTTCACATTCGCAAAATCCGCCTGTGTCATTTGCCGATAAACTGAACATTACTCTTGATGGATCCTGATTAAAATATTCCCTTGCTCTTTCAATGATTATCTTTTGAACATCAGGATTTGAAAAACATATCTGCGCATCCTCTGCTTTACGGTTTCCACCGACAAGAGCAAAATATTCCGGGTGTTCTTTGAAATATTTTTCAGCCGGGATATAACGGTAATATGCATGCGAATAATCCCCAATAACTCCACCAAGCCCCCACGCTTCTCTATCAAATTTTTCTGAACTCCACGGCCACGATATATTTCTATGACTGAATGCAGGACTTAATGAAACATCAAGATTTCCTACCTTAATTTCCTGCGTTTTTGGAACCACCTTCCAGTGCTCTGCCGGTCCATAAAACCCACATCCAAGATGCTCTAAAAATAAATACGCTGCCCTGACCGTGCCACTGAAGCTGCCAGCATCGTTTCCTGCTATATGTATAATTGAACCTTTCCTTTTTACTATAGATATCTCTTTTTCAGGATAGTTTGCCTGTTTTATCCTCAACTGCTGGTTTAACCTTGTTTTACCTATGCTTATTATCGCTCCCTTTGTTTCTTGTCCTTCTTCTACTACCGGTAAACCCGCGCCTGTCATTTGATAAATATATGATTGTATCAACTGCGCTGCCTTTTTCTCTTTTTCACCAGGGTTTTCCGGCACAACTATTTTTGCGGCAGGTTTTCCTTCTTTTACAAGAATTAAATTGTCTTTTTCCATTATCAGTGGAAACTCCTTTTTTGTCGCCACAAAACCAGGTACTCCCCAGAACTCAACTTCATCAATGTAAAAACCCCACTCCTTGAGCCTGAAAATTAACCTTACTTCTTTCGCCATTATCGGCTCTTTTAACTTATATTCATACCAGCTTTTGGGTTCGGTTATATCCATGGAACCCACTTCCAGCCACGGGTCTTTTTCTGTCAACCTTGCTTGTATCTCAATTAGTTTCGGCTTCTGGGGTCTTATCATAAGTATCTTGATCAATCCTATCGCGTGTTTCTCAGGCCAGACAAAATCAACTGTCAAATCTTTATAGTTTATCCCTATACAATCCCACCAGTTGCCCCATGGTTGGCCATTCAAAAGTCTATTTCCAAATGTATCAGGTGTATCTCGATATGTGTCTTTCGGGCTTGAAGGTTTATCAAATGGATAACTGTACTTCAAACCAAAGTCCTGCCCCTTTCCACCATTGTTGCTTAATAAAACAAACACATCCTTTTCTTCACAAAAAATGAATTTGCCGTATGTAAAAATCAAAAAAAACAACAAAAATACCTTAGCTTTCTTCATACAGTCCTCCCAATAAAAAAAGTAAGTTAACCAAAAGTTTTTATTACCAGCGGGCGAAGCCATAATAAGTAGCATATCGCGGTATTGACAGCTGGCTGGTTGATTTCCACTCAGCATGGCCATCAACATATACTATATTTTCTCCATCCGCATGATTGTTTCTTACATAACCAGCTCCATAAGTATAAAAGCTTCCATCCGGTATAAAAAATATGTCTGTAATCATCGGCTGTTTATCCGCTGTGTCTACATATATTGGACCGAAATAATCGATGGTCTGGTTATAATGTGATATTGTCTTTCCACAGAATTTTTTATTTGGAACTGGCGCCCTTGGATAAGATTTGGTTGAATCGTAATATAAAATACGGCCAAAAAACGGAGCACCTTGTGTTGGTGGGTAGTTTCCGTAACCTGCAATCAGGTTGTAACTGGTATAATAAAACTTGGTAGTAGAATTTCTCCAGTAGTATAAATCTCTAGCAAAGCCATAACTGGAATTATTCTTCCATCTTGGGTCAGCAGATGGGCAACATAGAATGTAAGGGTTGCTTATGTATGGCCGTACTGAAATCCTGGTAGTATGTTCATCAGTGTACCAGCCATTATATCCACCAAACATAAAGGTATTGGATGATCCCCAGTGCACGCAAGGAAACCACTCGTCATAATCCTCTGCATACATAAGAAGTGAAAGAGCCAGCTGTTTCATATTGTTCATACACACAGCCTTTCTCGCCTGTTCCCTTGCCTTTGAAAATGCAGGCAACAGCATTGCCGCTAAAATCGCAATGATCGCTATCACAACAAGCAACTCTATTAAAGTAAATCCTTTCTTTTTCATCTTTTTCCTCCTCATTTTATCTTTTTTTCTCTATATCATCAGGCCCGAGGAACTGCCCTCTAATTTACTTTCCGGTCTGGACCCTGTCGATTTCCTTACCACTAACTCCGGCTCTATAAATTGTTTAATCTTTTCTTTTCCTTCAATCTTCTTTATTATGGCTTCTGCCGCCTTGTTCGCAACTACATCATTTTTCTGCCTGATAGTCGTTATCGGAACAGGCGATATAATCGAGGATAAAGAATTGTCAAAACCAATAATCCCGAGTTCTTGCGGCATCTTTATACCAAACCTTAATGCGCTTTTTACCAGCCCAACCGCAACCTCATCATTTGCCGCAAATATCGCGTCAGGCCTGTTTTTATTCTTCAATATCTTCATCCCTATCCTTTCGCTTTCTTCTATAAGATTTTCAACGCCAGAAAAACCTTTCTCCATATAATGCTGCTCAACCTCAACCCCTTTTTCCTCTGCAAATTTTAAAAATCCATTCTTTCTCTCCTCAAGACCTAAATTGCTATCATCCTGCTTCCAGAATAATACGGCAGTTTTTCTGTACCCCTTTTCATATAAGTGCTCTGCCGCCATATATCCACCTTTGAAATAATCTGTCGAAATAAAATCTGTCTGAAGGTTTTTAAACCTTCCTATGGCTATGAATGGAAAATTTTTCCCCACAATCTTTTTAATCTCCCTGCTTACCCCGTTCTCATTACCAACAACAAAAATTATTCCATCAACCCTCCTGCCCAAAAAATCTTTTATCAGCGCGCTTTCTTTTTTAATATCATCCTTTGTATAGCCAATAAATAAATGATACCCGTTGTTCCATAAAGCGGATTCCACAGTCTCTATATCAACTGTCATGCGGGAATAATAAAGGTGCGGGATTATGATTCCTATGGTATTTGTGATTTTATTTCTCAGGCCTCTGTATAAAAGATTTGGATAATAACCAAGTTCTTCAGCAATTTTTAGTACCTTGTTTTTTGTTTTTTCGCCTGCAAAGCAGCATGGAGAATTGTTTATTATCGCGGAGACTGTGGAAACAGCAACTTGCGCTCTTTTACTTATTTCCTTCAGCGTGACTTCTTTTAGATTCATAATTTATGTTCTATACGCAGGTCCCTGTCTTATTCCATATGTAATTATACATATCTAATTTTTTTTTGTCAATAGGCGACAACTTCCGGAGAAAAACTTAGTATCACAGCCGCGGCAATTTTTTTTATCGCAGTCCTTATGGATTTAATGTTGTATAATATTTTATGAATCAAGGAGGAACCAATGGTAAAAATCAAAAATATTGAACTGGAATGCGTAAAGGGCGATATAACTTCTCAACCAGATATTGATGCCATTGTCAATGCGGCCAATAGGTTTCTTGCTCCTGGAGGCGGAATTTCCGGCGCAATCCATCGCAGGGCAGGTCCCTTGCTTTATCAGGAGTGCAAAAAGTATGCACCAATTGAAACAGGTCAGGCGGTAATTACAGGTGCCTATAATCTGCCTAATAAGTTTGTTATCCATACTGTGGGTCCTGTTTATTCAGAAGAAAAAAATCCAGCAGAGAAACTTGCGATGTGTTTTAAAAATTCACTCATAATTGCCGATAAAAACAAGGTAAAATCAATCGCATTTCCAGCGATTTCCACCGGCGTTTTTGGATACCCTGTTGAACAAGCAGCTGAAGTTTCAATGAAAACGGTTATTGAAACAATACCTCAGATAAAATTCATAGAAAAAATAAGATTTGTTCTGTTTGATGAAAAAACTTTTAATGTTTTCAATCAAAAAATTAAGGAGATTTATGAAAGAAAAAGTGATTCTTGACACAGACATTGGAAGTGACATCGATGATGCAATTTGCCTTGCCTATCTTTTAGCGCAGAAAAGTTGTGAGCTTTTGGGAATCACAACCGTAAGCGGAGAAAGTGAAAAGCGAGCAGCGATAGCAAGTTATCTATGTGAAAAAGCAGGGGAAAATGTACCTGTATTTTGCGGATTGACTGAACCTTTAATAGGAACCCAGAAACAAAAAATCGCCCAGCAATACGAGTACCTTGAAAAAATATCTTACAAAAAATCCTGTGACAGGGAATGGTTTAATTTTATAAGAGACCAGATAAGAGAAAATCCGCGCCAGATTAACCTTATAACCATTGGACCTCTCACAAATATCGGGATTCTTTTCAAGATAGATCCTGAATTGCCATTGCTGTTAAAGTCAATGTATATTATGGGTGGGATGTTCTTCGGAGAGAATAAGAAAGCGGAATGGAATATTTCCTGCGACCCATATGCCGCGCATACTGTGTTTTCATCAGGTGCAAAAGAAATGTATGTGTGCGGGCTTGATGTCACAACGAAAGTAAAAATGAAAAAAAAAGAATTTATCGAAAGATTCAGTAGAAACTATTTATTGAGAGAGGTATTAAATTTTGCTGAGATATGGTTCAGAAACAGGGATGTCGTTACCTTTCATGATCCGCTTGCCGCAGCCATTCTTTTTGATAAAAATTTATGCAATTTCAAAAAAGGCAGTGTTTTTGTCAATCAGATAGGCGAGACAGGAATTATCGAAGATGAAAGGAGCGATATTTTTGTCGCATCAGAAGTTAATAGTGAACTTTTCTTTGAGCATTTTTTTAAAAATTTTACCCAGTAAGGCCAATGGCATATCCTGCTGTTTTTAAATTATGACGAGAAAAGTTTTTTTGCTTTTTCCCAGATTCTATCAAGTTCCTTCTGCTGGTTTTTATCTCTTTCAAAATTATGCTGTTTCAAAAGTTTCAATGCTTTTTCCCTTGTCTTATCCACCAGTCTTTTCCTTCCGCCAGAGTCCCAGCTGCTGAAAGTTTCGTTTGAAAAAATTTCGGATTCAAAAAATTGTTTTCTGAAATTTTCCACTGTTGTTCTGTGAACAAGAAAGCCATCATTCAAACACTCTTGAACAACACCGGCAACATCGTATGGTTCAATCTCCAATCCATCGGTGATATGCTTTGCCATTTTGAATATCTCGTAATCAATTATAACCTTTTCAATGGATCCGATTTCATCAATACAGCAGGTTCCGGACCAGCCAAATTTTTTCAAACCGCAAAGCATCAGCAAAACACAGCCAGTCAGGTTTATCCCTACCTGAGCATCGTCAGGAAATTTCGCCATCGTGTTGAAAGCCTTTGCCATTACTGTTGTTCCATAAAACCGGGCAACCTGATTAAGGATAAGGTTTCCTTTGATGAAGTCAGGACCGCCATACACTATTGTTCCATACCTCATATCAAAGGGATAAATGAAGAATGTAAAGCTGATATCAGATTCAGGTGCAATAATCTTTAAAATTGCAGACCCACCAAGCACTTCAGCGCAGGATTGGACAAGCGCTCCAAAAAAATCAACCGGACTTGTTGCGCCGCTCATTGGCATATTCCCGACCGAAAAATCCGCTTTCTTTGGGATATATCTTATTGCCATTTCAAGTAAAAACGGATCGAACGCCATCGGACTTATCATATGCATTCCCACATTATATTTTTTTTCTGTAATAACCAGCATTTCCTGAATGATATCAAAAACATCTGCATCACTGAAAATCCCAGCGCCATAAACGCGGTCAGAAACATCCATACAAAGTTTATATGTAGCCACTTCTGCAAGCTTTTGCGGAATATTTTTTGGCATTACTATGCTACAACCAGACGCACCAAGTGTGTGGCCAATTTTTGCGAATTCAACCATATCATCTGTTGTTGGGTTTCTGATTTCGCCAGTTCTAATGTCATAGCATCTTAAGGCGTACCCTGAAATGTGGAATGATGGCTCCCGATCATCCTCAATTGTTTTTCTGGGAAAAGGACCGAGCAGTTCTTCAATCACTTGCGGCTGTATGAAAACGCGATTATCCTTGATTTTTATTCCAGATTTTCCTTCAATCATTTTCAATGCTTGAGCCGACGGTGTCAGAATTCCAACCTTTTCAATAAGTTCAAGAGCCGCTGTATGTATTTGCGTTATCTCGTTTTCGTTTAATCCTCCTGAAATTTTCCATACTCTTTTCATAATCCCTCCCTGCTTGGCCTTGACACCTTGTATTTTTGCCAATCACTAGTGTCATTAATAAGGTTTAATTTTTCTTTCAATTTTTCATATTTTTTTCGGTAATGTCAATAATTTTGTGTAAATTCATTTTGGGTGTTCCTGTTTTTCTCTGCCAAGTTTTCATTCAGGTACTGGGTAACCCCATAGATAATACGAT
>JAMWBU010000060.1 GCA_023819255.1 Candidatus Omnitrophota bacterium | reverse complement strand
TTTTTTCAATGCTAAAAGATAGATTTCCTATTTTTTTTTGAAAAATTTCTTTGAATTTTTCACCGCCTTCAAGATCGTGATTTCCGGCAATCGTATAAACAGGTATTTTGATCATTTTTGTGGCGGCTATGTATCTATCAAGAGCTTTTTCATATCTGATTAAATCCACGCTTACCGGGTATGAGACAATGTCGCCTAAACAAACCACAAATTCAGGATTCGATTCATTATTGTTGATTGATTCTATGATTTTTAACAGGATTTTTTCGTTGTTGCTTATCTCGTCAGAGAGATGACAGTCCCCGAAAGCGGCAAAAGTTAACTTTTCTGATTGACTGTTGGCCGTATTGAGCCGGAACAAAAAAAACAGAGAGAATAACACAATAAAGATGAATTTTTTCATGAAATAATTCCACCCTCTTCAGTGAGCGAAATGCCTCTTAATTTCATATCAAGACTCTGCGGATTGTCGGCATGTTCAAGCCCAATTTCTCTTGTAATAAATCCCTCTGTTATTAAATAATGAAGCGATTGCTCAAAATCCTGCATTCCTTCTGTTCTACCTGCTCTGATTGCCTTTACAATTTTTGCGTCCTGTTCTTCAACGATAAGTCGGCTTATAGTTGAATTGGTGAACATCAGCTCAACAGCCGGAACAAGGTGCAGTCCTTCCTTGCAGGAAGGCAATAACATCTGCGACATTATTGCTTTTATATGCGTTGCCATAGATCTCCTGACTGAGGGATGCTCTGAATGCGGATAGAAATTCAAAATCCTGCCAATTGTTTGGCTTACATTCGCGCTGTGAAGGGTGCCGAATACTAAATGACCTGTTTCTGCTGCCTGAAGAGCGAATTCAATGGTATCCTTATCTCTCACTTCGCCCACGAGAATGACATCGGGATCCTGTCTTACAGCATACCTTAAAGCCTCCCTGAAACTTGGAACATCAATTCCAATTTCTCTTTGATTCACTATTGCAAGCTCGTTTCTGTAAAGATATTCAATAGGGTCCTCTATACACAGAATATGGCATCTTCTGATTTTGTTTATTCCGTTGATTATGGCCGCCAGTGTACTCGATTTTCCGCATCCTGTCGGACCGGTAACAAGCACCAGCCCATTCGGAAATGATGTTATGTTTTTTGTCGCCTGGGGCAGATTAAGGGATTCGAAATCCGGTATTTTGTTTGAAATTCTCCTGGCTGCCAGAGCAATAGAACCTCTCTGGAGAAAAACGCTCATTCTGAACCTTCCAATACCTGAAAAGCTTATGGCTGTGTCAAGCGTACCTTTTTCTTCAAAATTTTTTCTGTCTCTTTCGCTCAGAACATCAAAAATTAACTTTCTTAAATTTTCTTCATCCAGTACAGGTGATTCTTCCTGTTTTACTATCTCGCCGTTTATTCTGTAAGCCACCGGAGACCCTGCCTGAAGATGAATATCAGAAGCGTTCATAGATTCCATAACCGATAACAAATCTTTCAAATACAATCCATCCACAATTCCCTCCTGTGCCATTTTGAAAAAAATAAATTAAACTCAAGAGTAAAGCAAAAAGATTTTAGTCTGACAGAGTGTTAATGCGATTTTTTCAATATTACCTGCAAACTATCATTATGCGCAACCTGTTCATAAAAGTTCTTGAATTCGATATAATCTTCAGGTTTGATTTCAAGCGCGTTCAGAGTAAAGATCCTTTCGTATATTAGCGTATTATTTTCCGCATTAAATTTTGTCGTGTAAAATCCAAAGTTTGTTTTGATTTCGACCGGGTCCGGAAGCGCGTCCACCACATAATTATCCGGCAAGACAAAAGTTATTTTATCAATATTTGAACTTTTATAGGGCAGGCGAATCGGGAAATTTCTTTTTTCCAGACTCACCAGTTCTGTTCCTTCAATCTTTTCAATCAATGCGGGTTTGAATAGAAGTTTTGTCTGGATGGCTGTCGCGTATCTTTTTGAAGAAAAAGAATATGATTGTTCAACTGGCACTTCAAGCGAAGAAATCCCTTCAACCTTAAACGATTTTAAAGATGTATTCGGAATAATCCTGTTTAAACTTCTTAAAAGCTCCCTTTTCCTTTCTTCGTCAGACAGGTATCTGAATCCGTTTCTGATTGAAGCGGCAAAAATTCCGTTCATTTTTATTGAAACATTTGCTTGCAGGTTGCCGGTAGCATCAAAAAAAGCCGTTATCTCACGTTTTTTTTGATTATTATCTGGATCTGCGCTTGCTGTTCTTATCAGGAAGGTTTTTTGTTCTGTCGGTATAAGCACTACTTTGTTCTGATCTGATGGAGGTAATTCTGGATACGGTATAACCTCGGATGTTGGGTCCAGAATCAAAAAATCATTGTTTTTCCACACAGCTACTATTGCGTGGTTGAACTGACCCGGAAACGGCACATTTTCTTCAATCTGCCTTTCCGTATTTATAAGCGCTATATACGACTTAATACCAAGAGCTTTGAGCATTGCAACCATTAAAGCTGATTTATCCTTGCAATCGCCGTAACCAAGCTTGAGCACATCCTTAGCATCATGAGGTTTAAAGCCGTGTATTCCGAGTTCAAGGCCGATGTATCTTATATTCTGGCAGATATAATGATATACCGCTTTAATTTTTTCCTCATCTGTTGACGCTTTTTCTGTTATTTTTAAAGCGGTTGCTATTATGCTTGAATCCGGATTTGTTGAATCTCTGGAAAGGTTGAAAAACCACCTGCCTATTATTTCCCAATCCTTTATGGTTGTAACAAGAATCTTTGGCACTATTTCTGACGCCGGCGGCATCATGTGTTCCGGGATTATCGCGGGCATATTGTTTTTTGCCCACTGATAGGTGTAGAATTTTGATTTTTTTGTTTTTTCTTTGAGTTCCACAGAAAATGGGTATGTGTACAGGTTCTTGTTTTCGGGCAACGTTAGTGTATATTGAGAAAACATAAAAGGTTCTTCGCTTTGAAAGAAAAAACCATCCCAGAATTCTCCGGGCATCAATGATTTCTTGGTTTTTATCCTGTAAATATACTCGATAGTGCTTCCGATATTCACTGCAGGAAATGTAATTGTGCAAACTTTTATTCCTGGATAAAGCACCGAATACGGGCTCAGTTCAGCAGGTGTAATAATTCTGATGTCTGATTTTTTGACATTCAGTACATTATGTTCAGGTGTAATTGTTTTTGCCTCAAGCACTTGAACGCTTTGTCTGTCCTCATTATACGATATTTGCAATGTGCCGTGGTGTTTTCCTTTTTCCCCGGTAATAAGTATTTTTTGATGAACCGTAGTTACTGATGAGCCTGAAGGATAAACAAAAACATCCGCGACATCTAACAAATAGACAGCGCTTCTATCTTGGATGATTTCAAAACTTCGAGTTTTTTCAGACAGATACTCTGGCGCATATGTGCAACCAGAAATAATAATTGTCAAAAGACAAAAAATTGATAAAACACGAAATTTTCCAACCATAACCAAAACCTTATTATTGATTTTGCGGCGGTTCTGGTGGCATCGGGAATACTTGCGGTTGAACAGCGGGTTGTTCTCTATAAATGTAAAGATAGTAATTAAGTTTGTTAACGCTGTGTCCTCCCTGCAACTTCTGCCACTGGCCGACTGTATAATAGTAATATCCACCAAGCAGAAGCAAGATAATCGAAAGTATGTACATCACTATGCCTTTTTTCTTGTTAATCTCATCCATCATCATTGAAAGCATAAAACCAAGAAAACTTAATCCCACCACTACAAGAGAGAGCAGATAGCCCATTTCATAAAAAAGCTCGCCCGTTGAAGCACCCATCAGTCACCTCCATTGGTTATGGGTTTCATTATTATCTCTTCTCCACTTTTAACATTATAGAGATTTTTTACAAAAAGTCCATCAATTCTGCCAATTAGATTTACCTTGCTATAAGGTCTTATTTCGTTTTCTTTGCTCGCCGGCGTTGGCCCGAAGAAGATGCAGATGGCTGGCCCTTCCGGCCAGTAAGCGATATCTCCTACATTTACAGTATCCTGTCCATTTTCCAGGGGCAGGCGGATATCGACATAGAAATAAATTTCCTTCCCCCAGAGGTTTACCCTGCCACGAAAAGGCAGAGCAGAATAGATGGCTGACGCTGTTTTGTTTTCATTCAAATTTCCCTGTATTTTTTCAGAGCCAATCCTGAAGAAAATTTTTTTCATAATTATTCGCCTATCTGATATCGGGTAAATCTTGTGATTTTGATATTTTCCCCGAGTTTGGCTATCTTGCTTTTCACATACTGCTCGATTGTCAGAGAATCATCCTTAACGAAATTCTGGCAGAATAGGACTTTTTCTCTGTAAAATTCTTCAATATCTTTATATATCTTTTTCTTTTCTTCGATGACATCGTCAGGAATTTCTTCCTTTCTTATATACGCAGGGGATGCAGCGGCTATCTGAAGGCAGATATTTTTTACAAGTTCCTTAAAATCTTCGGTTCTTGCCACAAAATCGCTTTCGCATGTAACTTCAACCAGCACGCCTATCTTGCCATTAGAATGTATGTAGCTTCCGACAAGGCCCTCGCCAGTCGTTTTACCTTCTTTTTTCTCGGCAATCTTGATTCCTTTTTCTTTCAAAATTTCAAGCGCCCTGTCAATGTTGTTTTCTGCTTCCTGCAGCGCCTTCTTGCAGTCAATTACTCCCAGTCCTGTAAGTTCACGAAGTTTTTTTATCGTTTCAACTATCTGTGACATTCTTTTCTCCTTCCTCCATATTTTCCTGTTTTTCTTCAACAATTTCTTTTTCTGATTGCGCTTCTTTTATTGCTTCCGCAAGTTTTGTCAAAATCAACTGTATTGATTTAAGTCCGTCGTCATTAGCTGGTATCGGATAGTCCGCGAGTTCCGGGTTGCCGTTTGTGTCGACTATTCCGACAATTGGTATGCCAAGTTTTTTTCCTTCAGATACTGCGTTTATTTCTTTCCTGACATCGATAATTACCATAATTCCAGGCAAGTTTTTCATCTGTCTTATGCCGCTGAATTTTTTTAACAATTCCTGCTTCTCTTTCAAAATAATGCTCGCTTCTTTTTTTGTGTAATAATTGATCTGTCCTGATTCTTCCAGTTTTTCTATTTCCTCAAGCCTGTCGATTCTTTTTCTGATAGCCGAAAAGTTTGTCAGGGTTCCTCCTATCCACCTGTAATTAACATAGGGTTGACCTATTTGTTCACCCAGTTCCCTGACAATATCGTGCGCCTGCTTTTTCGTTCCGACAAAAAGTATGGGTTTTTTTTCCCTTGCATACCTCTGGAGAACATCAGCGGCATGGTATATTTTTTCGCAGGTTTTGCTGATGTCAATGATGTATATCCCCTGCCTTTTTCCAAAAAGATATGGTCTGATTCTCGGGTCAAATTGCCTTGACGGATGTCCGAAGTACGCGCCAACCTCAAGAAGTTCTTTAACTGTTACTTCCACGATCCTCCTTTTTTGAAATGATAGATATGTATTTTACTTTTTTCAAAACATTTGTCAAATTTGCCTTTTTTGATGCTGATCCGGACAATTGTGAAACAGGGCAGGGCTTATTCCTGTTTTGCTATTTCAAAATGATTTTGCGATTTTTTTTGTATTACACTTAAGGGACAAAATAATATAAAAAAAATTCCTGCGGATCCATATTCAAAATTCTGATTTGAGATCGAGTATTATAACTGGCGCGATCGATTTCTGGATTTATTTTTTGTCTTGACATAAACAGCGCTGTTAATATAATAATTACATATAAATGTTAAACATTTCCGAAATAGAACTTAATCAGCAATTCAAAAGAGCCCTTGATTTGCTGGAGAATACAGACAAAAATGTATTTATCACCGGTAAGGCAGGAACAGGCAAGTCGACCCTGTTAGAGTATTTTCGTTCAACCACCGCAAAAAAGATTGTGGTCCTTGCGCCGACTGGCGTCGCGGCTCTGAATGTTCGGGGCGAAACAATCCATTCCTTTTTCCAATTCAAACCGGATGTGACAGTTCAAACCATAAAGAGGTTAAAACAAAAGTGTTCAAAAATTTATAAGGAACTTGACGCAATTGTTATAGATGAAATTTCTATGGCTCGCGCGGATTTGATTGACTGCGTTGATTATTTTCTAAGATTGAATGGCAGGCACCCAGAAAGAAGCTTCGGCGGGATTCAGATGATATTCATCGGCGACCTGTATCAATTGCCGCCCGTAGTAACATCAAAGGAAAAAAGAATATTCAGAGAGCATTATGAAAGCGCGTATTTTTTCGATGCAAATGTCTTTAAATCCCTGTCAGTGGAATTTATTGAACTTGAAAAGGTCTATCGTCAGAAGGACGCGAGTTTTATTGAACTTTTGAATAAAATCAGAAATAATACGGTTACTGAAGAAGACATAAATCGTTTGAATAAGAAGGTTGGAGTTCAACTGGATGAAGGAGAGAACAATTTCGTGGTATATCTTACCACGCTTAATGAAATGGCTTACAGAATAAACAATGAGTACCTTGATAAACTGCCCGGTGAGATGTATCGGTGGATTGCTGACATTCAAGGAGAGTTTGACAAAAGTTCTTTTCCGACCGACTGCACATTGACTGTGAAGCCAGGCGCTCAAATAATGATGTTGAATAATGATCCGATGGGAAGGTGGGTTAATGGTTCTATTGGCAGGGTTTTAAATGTTAGTTGCAGCAGGAAAGAGGGATATGACAAGATAGCGGTTTATCTACAGGATGGGAACAGAGTTTATGTGGAACCGTTTACCTGGGAGATTTTTCATTTCTATTATAATGAGAAGACAGGAATGATTGAATCGAAAATTACCGGCACATTTACCCAGTATCCATTAAAACTTGCCTGGGCAGTGACAATTCATAAGAGCCAGGGGAAAACCTTTGACAAAATGATAATTGATGTTGGCCGGGGAACATTCGCCGGCGGCCAGCTTTATGTGGCATTAAGCAGATGCACATCGTTTGACGGAATTAGTTTAGCAAAGCCAATAAAAAAGGGACATATATTTGTCGACAGAAAGATTGTGAAATTCCTTACGAATTTTCAATATAAATTATCTGATAAAGAAATTTCACTCGAAAAAAAGATTGAAACCATCAGTAGCGCTATTGCGCGGGGTTCTTCAGTTATAATTGAATACTTAAAGCCAACCGACGAAAAAAGTCGAAGGGTAATTAAACCGCTTGAAATCGGCAAATTCAATTTTCAAAATAAGAAGTTTTTAGGGGTAAGGGCTTACTGTGAAATGAGAAAAGAAGAAAGAACATTTCGCATTGATAGGATTTTGAAAATAGAAAGAAAATAAGGAATAATGCTTTGTAAGGGAAAAATTACGATTGAAGAAAAGTTGAAATATCAGAGACAGATTATTAAAAGCGGATTTTCATTTAACAAGGACAAAAAGCAATATCAATATGAAAATCCAGTTATGGTGTTCTTTATTTTTTAATGCCAGTTTCAAAGAAAAAGAAGTTTTTAATCCGCTGGCAGGGATTTTTAGCGGGAAAAATGCTGGAACCGACTTTTTGTATTCCTTGAAAATATCTCCAAATTTTTTTTCAAGAAACCTTTCCTCAAGTTTGATTGCCGATCCATAACACAGCGGAAAAAAAATAAGCATATACATCCATAGCGGGATAGTGTTGCACATTAAACAAAAACCTAAACTTATATTAAAACTGCAAAAATAAAGACGGTCCCTGACAATTCTGTATATCCCAGTGCTGGCAAGCGTT
>JAMWBU010000059.1 GCA_023819255.1 Candidatus Omnitrophota bacterium | reverse complement strand
AGACCTGAAATGTGAGACACATATGCATCTTACATCAATGTAAAAGCTTGGAGCCTGTATTCGGTGAAGATTCACTGATGTTTAAGGCAGAAAAATGGCATACGTTTCATACACATAAATTTTATAAGGGTTAAGATAAAAAGAGGCGGGAAAAAACCACCAGAGCATCAAGGACAAACATTGGAATATAAAGGACGCAACAAGTTTAACAATCCTGAAAAAGGGTGTTATAATTGTAATATATGAAAAACATAAAAGAAAGAATATGGACCGACGAAGCGGCAGTTTACAAATATACGTCAGAAGAAGAGAGGATGTTAAGCGAGGCATATAACAAAGTTGGGTATGTTAAAGATTTAGGAGCAACAACCTATTTTTCAACAGAAAAGAAACGAAGAGAATTTGGAGCCCATTTTACCTCTGTAGACATTTTTAAGAAATTTATTTTCCCTGAAATTAAAAATATTCTTTATAAATATAGTTGGATAGATTTATTCGCAGGCGAAGGGAATTTAGTACTACCAATATTAGAAGCAATTCCAAAAAATAAAAGAATAGAATTCTTTAAAGAACATATTTTCCTTTTTGATATTCAAAAAGAAATGATTGAAAAAGCTATTGGGAATGCAAAAAATTATGGTATCCCATATGAAATAGCAAAAAAGAATATTCAACAAAGAGATACCTTACAAGATTATCCAGATTTTAAATATCTTAAACACTCGTTCTATCATATAACAAATCCACCATATCTCTATTTGGGTTATATTGTAAAAAGTTATGAAAGAAATTTAAAATATTTTTCTGGCCCAAATGAAGGATACCAGGATTTATATCAAATTGCCCTTATTAACGATTTAAGGCAAAACATAGAAAAACTGATCTATATAATTCCCACCAATTTTTTATTTGGCTTTTCTGTGTCAAATAAAATTAGAAAAGACTTCTTTCCGTTTTATAATATCAAAAAAGCAATTATCTTCGAGAAAAAAATTTTTGAGTTCACGGGTACTAATGTTTGTATATGTTTTTTCGAAAAGAAAAAAGAAACATCACAAAAGCCTATTATCTTTAGAGCATTGAAAATAAATACCAAAATAATAGAGAAAGAATATAGTTTATCATCCAAAAATTTTTACCGAGCCGGCGGAGAATTCGATGAATTTATTTCTTATTTTAAATCCTCTTCGCCATTAAAGATTAAATTTTATTTGACACTGGAAGAGATTGAAAAAAATAAAGGGCCTAAAGAAGTTAAACTTTTAGATGTAAATAATTTTTATAATGGTTATTTCAAATTTAATACTTATTCAGTTAACGAAATACTTTATAGAAAATTACAGAATAATCCTTTATTTGTAAGGACTTTAGATACCGGAAGTTGGGCAGGTAGAGCCGGGATTTATAATGTTAAAGAAATATTCGGAGTTGACGGGATAATAGTAACAAAAGAGAAATACCGTACTCACCCTATCCAGATATTTTTAACTCCGGAACTTTCGCGAGATGACTTAATTTTATTGAAAAACTATTTCAATTTAATGCTTGAGTATTTTAGAGATATCACTGACAGCGAGTTCTTAACCACTTTCAAGTATTCAAAATCTGATTATACCAGAAAATATTTAGGATTATCCCAAACAAGGAAATTATTAGAAACTTTCCCCGCACATTTAATGATTTCCGAAGAAAAACAAATTTTAAGAATTTTAATAGAGCAAAAGAATATCGAAGGTATAAAAGATGTCCTATTAGACTTAAATAAAAAACTCGAAAACCGCATTACACTTTTTTAAAATTGAAAATTATGAATAAGTGGGTTCAAAAAAGTATAAAATTAGCGAAAAGTAGATTCTATTTAGATAAATTATTGGAAATATATCCTCCTGATGAAATTAGTAGGGGGAGAACTATTGAAGAAGAATCCCCAGGGCTAAAACAACTTTTCCAAGAGGAAGATTGCCTAAATGTAGTTAAAGAACTGATACGCCTGAAAAAACGCGGATTTAAATTCCCGATTGAGAATCCTTATATTAGTTTTTTGAGCCATTATGAGGATGCAATTAATAAAAATCCAATGACTATCAAAAAAATTTGTAATAAGATATTTCAAATGAATTATGACGAATTAAAAGAAAAATTGGAAGCTCCTAAAAAAGCAAGTAGAAGAATTGGACCTATGTTTAAAGTATGGCTTAAAAGTAGGTTCAATTTTTTGGATACAGATGAATTTATGAAAAGTAACGATATAGCTTTTTTAAAAGGGGGAGATAAATTTCTAAAAGAATATGCAAAAAGGGAATTAGGCGGTAAATTTAGAGAATTGAGTAAGGGTTTGGATTTTGTGGCAAAGATTAATAAAAAGTATATAATAGGAACTGCTAAATTTATAACAGATTTTGGGGGGGCACAGGATAATCAATTTAAAGAAGCGATAAGCCTGTTAAAAGAAACGCGGTGCCCGAAAAATGTAATAAAAGTTGCAGTTATTGATGGTGTAGCATGGTTGGGCAGTGATATGAGAGCAATGCTTGAAAAACTTGAGAGCGATGAGTTTTGTTTTAGTGCATTGTTATTGGAAGAATTTATAGCGGAACAATTATGAAACACTTTTTTGTTCAGCGGCGGCTTTCAAAATAAAGCAAATAATAAATCTTCCATTTTAGTTTCAGCTGAAATCATATTTTGATTTACCTACTTTAAGATTAAAACATCTGCTGCTTGTTTTTCCTTATCGCTTATCTTGAAAAAATTTTATACATTAAATAAAGGCCGGATATTACAAATAAAACACCATAAAAAATAATCGAAGTTAAGAGTCCTGCGTTTTTTATGAACCAGACAAATGTTGAAATTATGACAATAGCAATAACAGCGAGCAAAAGGTTTTTTTTCAATTCAGGAATGCTTTTGTAAAATTCATATTTTATTCCGGCTGAAGGCATTAACGCGCCGCACGATTTGCATCTTTTATTATTTCTGGAATTTGTCGCGCTGCATTCAGGACAGATCCAGATTTTTTTCTTTTTTAAAAGAATTTCCTGTTTTGTTGAATTAATTTTATGAAGAATTTCAGGAGTTTCTTTAATCACTCTTGCTTTTTGATACCAGATTAAAGCATTTTCAAAATCAGACCTGGAAAAATAGATATCACCTGCTTTTTCAAATCCAGAGCCATTACTAAATCTGCTGGCAGAATTTAACACTTTCTCAATTTCCATCCTTAACCTTGATTGCTCATATCTTTTTTCAAAAAACTGGCGAAATTTGTAAAATCCCGCATAAAAAACCAGTGGAATAAAAGCAGCAAAGAAAACAAATTTCTTTGCAAAAATTCCGGCGAAACTAAAAAATGTCAATAACAAACAACAAAATGTGACAATCTCAAGTAATATAAAATCAAATAGTGTGATGTATTGCTGGGATGGAAATTCGAACCAGAACCACCATGCTTCAACAGCGATTACACTTATTATCAGAATAAAAAAAACAGGTTGAATCGTTTCCATTATTTTTTATTATTCTTTGAAGCCTGCAATGAAATCTGATGCAATCTGCGAATAAACTCTTCTCCATACTTGCGTATAAGCGCCTGTGAAACAAATTCATAAAGGAACGGCGTCCCTTCTTTACTTCTGGTTCTGCAAATATCCCAGCGCTCGAAAACCAATCCTTCGAAAATGCCAATTTTTTTTATCCTTACAGGATAAAGATGACAGGAAATTGGTTTTCTGAATTCAATTTTTTTCTGCTGCCACGCAATTTCAATCCCACAAAAAATTATCCCGTCTTTTTCAACCGCGTATGCGCACCACCCATCATCAGTCAAAGGCGTCTCAAAACCACCCCAGACATTTCTGACCCAGTATCCATCTTTTTTTATTTTTTCCACTGATGTTTTACGCAGATACCCTGCGACACCGGGAAAAATCTCTTCGAAAACAGAAATGTCCTCAGGCTCAAGCGGCGCTCCGCCGCCCCCCTCACAGCAACAAAGTCCCTTGCATTCTTTAATATCGCATGCAAATCTGTTTTCGATAACATCGGAACTTACAAGTACCTTTCCAATCAGAACCATCTCTACCAGTAAATGTAACGGGTAAATAATTCCTGTTCTATTCTGTTAAGATTGGAAACATCTTCAATAACATATCTATCTTCAAATATGTCAATCAATATCTTGCCATTTCTGCCAAAAGTGAAAGCATATCTTGTTTCCCATCTCATTGTAAATTGCCTTGGTCCTTTGTCAGTTTCAACATCAAAAAACAATAATCCAAAAGCGAATTTTATGGAATTTATTGCGAGAATTTCAAACGAAAAATACTGCCTTGTGAGAGCCTGCAAAATAAGTTGCCTTGATTCCTCGGGTAACAGGGTAATATCCTCAATCATTCCAATCTCAAATTCTTTGTCTTTTTCATCGTAGCAGAAAAGAGAAATATACTTATTCGGGTTTGAAACAGGAAAAGCGGCAATTGCAAAAACTCCCCTGAACAAAGAACCGTCTTCCAGCATCACATGAATTGTTTCAAAAGTCCCGCGGAAAATTTTTATTTTTTTTGGGTTGAGAAAAACAACTTCAGGCCTTTCAATTTTTTCCTCTTCCATTTATTTCACCTCAGTTTCAATGCTTGTAAGTTTAGTTTGCATTATCACAAGTTTATAATAAACTCCCTTCTTTTCCATAAGCTGCTGATGGGTTCCTGTCTCAACGATTCTTCCATTATCAATCACAAGAATCTTATCAGCGCCACGAAGGGTTGAAAGACGGTGCGCTATTGCTATGGTCGTTCTATTTTTGCACAGGACCGCCAGTGCGTCCTGAATTTTTTTCTCAGATTCTGTGTCAACAGAAGAAGTCGCCTCATCAAGAATTAAGATTGGTGGATCGCACAAAAGCGCTCGCGCTATACCAATTCTCTGTCTTTCTCCGCCGGATATCCCGGCGCCGTGTTCCCTTAAATACAGGTCATATCCAAGAGGCAACTTCATAATAAAATCATGGCAGTTTGCCGCTTTAGAAGCATCCAATATTTCCTTAAATGTGGCATCTGGTTTGCCATACCGAATATTATCCGCAATGGTTGCCCTGAAAAGAAAAGGTTCCTGCAGCACCAGACCAATCTGTCTTCTCAAATCATATGATGAAATATCTCTAATATCCTTGCCATCAATGTAAATTGCGCCGCTCTGAACATCATAGAACCTGCAAATAAGACTTACCAGCGTGGTTTTTCCTGAGCCGCTCTTTCCGACAATGCCCACAAGTTGTCCCGGTTCAATCTCAAAAGAAACATCTTTTATTATGGGCTGATATGGATCATAACCAAAGGTTACGTGTTCAAATTTTATATGCCCTTTTATTTCTGGCATGCGGATGGCGTTTGGTGAGTCCTTCAGTTGTGGTTCAGTATCAAGAATCTCAAAAATTCTATGGCTTGCAGTCATAAACTGACTTACCCAGTTTGACATCAAAGCCATCTGAGAAAGAGGCCCATAAAACATGCCTGTATAACTTAAAAATGCCATTAACTGTCCAAGAGTGAATCCCTGACCGGCAAGAACTGCTTTGCCACCTGCGTACCAAACAATAAGGCCGCCAGTACCGAACAAAAACGCCATCATTGGATTGAACTTGGCTGTGCTGATTTGAACCCTTCTTTGGGAATCTCTTAAACCCTCGGCAATTGTCTCAAATCTGCCTATTTCTTTTTTTTCCTGCGCAAATGCCTTAACAACCCTTACACCCGAAAGAACAGTGTTTAAAAATCTTGAAATCCTTGCCTGACTATCCCACAGTTTAAAATTCAAAGGATAAATCCGGCTCCAGAAAAAGTATGTTCCCATCATAACAAGCGGCACGGGTATGAGAACATACATGGCAAGCTTTGCATTGATGAAAAATAGCATAATGCCAATTCCTGCTATTAGAAATAGATTTAATAGAAAACCCTGGCCAACATGAGTTATGAAACCGTAAAAAGCTTCCACATCCGAAGAAAATCTCGTCATCAAAGTACCGACTGATTGTTGGTCGTAGTAGTCGACAGAGAGTTCCTGAAGCTTTCTGAACAACCTCTTTCTGAGGTCATAGGTAATCAGGGTACCTACTGATGTTGTGAGTGTTCCAACCGTCATATTTATCAATGCTCTTGTAAGTTCAGCGCCAACCAGGGCAACAACAATCAGGATAAGCCAGTCGATGTGCCTTCTTGTCGTAAGAACCTCATCAACAAGAATCTGGGTTAATTTCGGCGGGACAAGATTCAATCCAACAGAAATAAACATCAGAAAAAGAACAATGATAACCCAGTGAAGATACGGTTCAAGCAAATGGATAACTCGAAATGCGATAGGTCCCTGCCTTGCGCATCTCGGACACGAGGCATTTTCTGTTTGAAGTGCTAAACCGCAAACCGGACATGTCAGAGGATGTGGTTCATTGACATATTCATCTGATATGGGTTTTTTCTGTCTCAAAAGATCAAGTTGAATAATGAGACGACTGAACCTGAATCTCAAAGCGTTTGTGAATCTAACGATCTCAATGTAAAATTCGTCAACCTTTGCTTGAAGATACGCGCTACCAACAGACGCTCTGAGTCGGAATTTCTTTATCTTTTCCAGCTCAAGGTCAATCTCGTCTTGCAAGCCTTTAACAGGTATTACAAGAAACCTCGTATCCGTTGCAATAACCCATATTTCAGCCGGTGATCCGGAAAAATCAAGGTCAGCAAAGGTTTTTAATCTAACCTCTGATTCTTTTATCCCTTTTTCTTTTAATCTTCTTATAACATTTTCAGGCAACTCAAATTGAGCCATTGTAGTGTTCTTTCAGTACTTTTTTCAATAGTATACCACCATTAGCTTCTATTTTTACTCTTTTTTAAAAAACCCATCATCCGCTCATTAACCTATTCAGAAAAACACCTGTAATCCCATCTTTCTCCGCTATCAAAAAAAAAATATTTTCAAGAATCGAAGCCATTAAATACCCCATTCGCAATGGAATTTTTGGTCAAACTCATAAATTTTTATAGATAAGTATAATTCAGGTAAAAAAATTTTCAATACCGAAGTTAGGAGCGTATCCAATCATTTGTTATAATATACTGATAAAAAGTTTTTTTAAACTTGAAGGCAAAGATGGAAAAACCGTGGATGATAGAAGTTGATGAAATAGCAAAACAGATCAACAGCGACCTTTCAAATGGACTCGACGATGAAGAAGCCCTTTCCCGCCTTGAGATTTATGGATATAACAGGCTTGCCGAAAAGAAAAAAAGGCATCCTGTTTTTTTGTTTTTTGATCAGTTCAAAAATTTTATCATATGGGTACTTTTGGCAGCGGCGCTGGTTGCAGGACTTCTTAAAGAGTGGGTGGATGCATTCGCCATAATTGGTATTGTAATACTGAATTCTATTTTAGGGTTTATTCAGGAGTTTAAAGCTGAAAAATCTCTCGAAGCGCTGAAAAAACTTTTCAGCCATTACACAAAAGTCATTCGCGATGGAGAAATAAAAACATTACCTTCACAATCCCTTGTTCCAGGAGACATAACAGAAATAGAGGCAGGTGATAATATTCCTGCTGACTGTCGAGTCATCTGGCATACCGCAAATTTTATGGTCCAGGAGGCTAGCCTCACAGGAGAATCAACGCCTGTTATGAAAACAAGCATTGCTCTCAATGAACCAGAACTGGTCATAGGCGAACGGGCAAATATGGTATATATGGGTACAAGCGTCGCATCTGGCAGGGCAAAGTGTATTGTTGTAAATACCGGTATGAATACTGAGATTGGAAAAATAACTCAGATGATTGAGCAGGCCTCCTATGAAAAAACTCCTCTTCAAAAAAGGCTGGAAAGATTTGGA
>JAMWBU010000020.1 GCA_023819255.1 Candidatus Omnitrophota bacterium | reverse complement strand
CGCCAGTAACAAGAATAACAGGCACATCATAATGACCTGCAATTACAGCGCATTGATAAATCTCTCCTCTTTCCACACCATCGTAATAATACTTTGCCTCTATAACAGAACTCTGGGTATGGTGCAAAACAGCATCAGGTGTACCATTCATCGCATGATAACCAACCATAATGAAACCATCAAATGTCTCATCAAGACCAGAAAGAACATTACCCTGCCTTGGCCAACCAGTAATATAGCGCACGCCAGGAACCATGCATTCAGGTATAAAATTGTTTCCGCCATTATGCCCATCGACAACAAATATTTCATCAACTCCTGCGCTCTTCAATCCCTCGCAAACAGCAGCGACATCTCCCATAAGCAATCTCATTGCTGATGCAAATTCTGCTCCCTGCGCTCTTGTTTGACTCCACTTGTACACACCTGTGGCGCCTTCAAGATCAGTGCATATATAGATCTTCATTTTTCCCTCCTGCTGATTAATATTTATTTCGCTGCCCATAACAGGCCTCTTTTCGTAATCTCCCTAACTTCAAAAACATCAAAATCCGCTCTGCAGTGTCCGAGAGACGAATAGAAAACTTTCCCTTTTCCATATTTCCTTTTCCATACAACAGGCATAACGCAAGTGTCTATCCATGCGACAGTATCTTTTGTAAATGTAGTGGTAGCAAGCACCTCATTTGAAGGGTCAATATGCATATAGTACTGTTCTGATTTTATTTTGAAATCATTGATGCCTTTCATAACAGGATCTTCAGGATTGACTATGTTGACCTGGTACTCAAGTATCCCGCCAGGATGAGCAACCCATTGTCCGCCCACCATAAATTGATAGGATGGATTGCTTCTGAAAGCGTCGCCCATTCCTCCGTGCCACCCAGCTATACCAGTACCTGACTGAACTGCGGAAAGAAGCCCTTTTTCCTGTTCTGGACTGAGGCTGCCGGATGTCCAGACAGGAACAATCAAATTCATTTCAAAAATAAATTTAGTATCAGTAAGGATGTCAAGCGAATAATGGATATGGATTTGAAATCCTTCATCTTTCATAATTTGCGAAAATAGTTGCACGCATTCCCGGGGCTGATGACCTTCCCAGCCACCACAAAGGAAAAGTACGGATTTTTTCATATTTGATCCTTTTAGAAACCTGTAAAGATTTTAGCAGACAGTTTAGCATAATGCAAAAACGGATTTCTATAAGTATCCTGTTTTTGGTATAATAATTCAGGAAGATAAAAATCAGTATCCCGGTAAAACGGAGGAGAAAATGCAAGAGAATGAAATTGAAATAAAATGGACAAGAGTTAAAGATTTTTTAAAAAAGAGAAAACTGGATGGCGTTATAATTAACAGAATATCAAACTTCTCCTGGTTTACCGGCGGCAGAAATAATTATGTTGCAACAAACACCGAGTTTGGAGCAAGCTCTCTTCTTGTAACAGAAAAAAAGATTTACCTTCTGGCAAATAACATTGAAGCAAACAGGATAAAGCAGGAAGAAATTGCCCGGCTACCGGTTGATGATATCATCTGCGTGTGGCATCAGGACGAAAAACTTTTTGAAACGGCAAGAAAGGTCGCAGGCAACAATATCGGAATAGATAAACCTGTAGAAAAATTCGAATTTGTTGACCTGGACAGATTGCATTTTCCATTGCTCGATATTGAGATTGAAAGATTTAAAAATCTTGGACAGAAGGTCAGCAAAACAGTATCAGAAGTTTGCCGGCAGATCGAAATTGGAACCACTGAAAATCAGGTGGCAGGAATGTTGAGTGAACATTTCTGGGCACAGGGATCTGTACCTGTCGTTTTATTAATCGCAGCGGATGAAAGGATAGCCAGTTTCAGACATCCAATACCCACAAATAAAAAAATTGAAGGGTATGCTATGATTGTGGTCTGTGTTTATGAAAAGGGATTGATTGTCTCAATGACGAGAATCGTAAGTTTTGGAAACCTGCCAGAGGAGATTAAGAAAAAACATCAAGCTGTCTGCGCAGTTGATGCAGCATTTATTTTATCGACAAAACCGGGTATGTCTGTTGGTGAAGTCTTTAGATCTGGCATAGCAGCGTACAGAAAGATGGGTTTTCCTGATGAATGGGAAAAGCATCATCAGGGCGGGCCTTGCGGTTATAAAACAAGATATTACAGGGCAACAGAAAATAGCACTGATATCATTAAACAAGGGTATGCTTTCGCATGGAATCCATCAATAACAGGAACAAAATCAGAAGACACGATAATTTCTACCGAAAACAATCCATTGATTATCACAGAGGATTCGAAGTGGCCATCAATTTCGATAGAAACAGGAGGCAAATGCATAAAAAGATCCGATATACTTGTGCGGTAATATCAATGATACTGGCCTGGGTGGTTTTACAACCGAATCAGGTAAAAGGGAGTCAGGTTCTGGCCAATAACGTTTATGTTCTTACTATCGACGGTACTATCAATCCAATCGTCTACTATAGAATAAAAAATTCAATCGCAACGATAAAGAAAAAACAGGGGCAATGCTTGATTCTTATGATGGACACCCCGGGCGGACTTCTTGTCTCGACCAGAAAAATAGTGCAGGAAATTCTCAATTCTGAAATCCCGATCATCTGCTATGTTGCTCCAAGAGGCGCACAGTGCGCATCAGCCGGAACATTCATAGCCCTGTCATGCCATGTCGTCGCAATGGCGCCAGCAACCAATATCGGAGCGGCTCATCCTGTAAGCATTGGAAAAGAGATGGATGAAACAATGGAGAAGAAAGTCCTCAACGATACTGTAAGCTTCATCAAAAGCATATGCAATCAAACAGGAAGAAATGAAAAATGGGCAGAAAAAGCGGTCAGAGAAAGCATATCAACGCCAGCTGAAGAAGCCGTGAAAATAAATGTAGCCGATTTCATCGCAAATGATATTGACGAACTCCTGAACCAGATTGATAAGAAAGAAATTAAACTTGCTTCAGGGAAAAAGGTTGTACTCCAGACAAAAAGCATGCGCACTGAGGAAATAAAAGAGGGTTTTGGAGAAAAAATTTTGAACACAATTGGAGATCCAACTGTGGCATATCTGCTTATGACAATCGGAATACTTGGTATCCTCATAGAGTTTTCACATCCAGGTTTTGCAGTACCCGGAGTTGTTGGAACAATCTGTCTTATCCTATCACTTTTTGCCTTTCAGACATTCACGCAAAGCATTGCAGGGATAATGTTAATCTTAACCGGCGTTATTTTGCTTCTGGCAGAGATTTTTGCGCCAGGCTTTGGAATTTTCGCAATAGGAGGGTTTATCGCTATGGGACTTGGAACATGGTTGTTCTTTCGTTCTTCACAGAGCGAATACAGACCTGCGGCAGGAATGTTTATAATGTTTTACGCATTGCTGGTTATGATTATAACAGGACTGCTTATTTTTGTAAGAAACACGCGGCGAAAAAAAGTCACAACAGGAAAAGAAGGTATCATAGGTGAGTCTGGCAGAACAACAACAGAGTTGAATCCTGATGGAACTGTTTATGTGCATGGCGAGTACTGGAAAGCAACCAGCGCAGGTGAAAAAATCCCTGCCAATACGAAGATTAAGGTAAAAAATATACAGGGAATGGTATTGATTGTTGAGGAGGAAGTAAAGAATAATGAAAAATAAGACAATATATTCGGAAGAATCCTGGAGAATATTCAGAATAATGGCTGAATTTGTCGACGGCTTTGAAACTCTGGAAAAAATTGGAGACGCTGTTTGTGTGTGGGGTTCTGCAAGAGTGAATTCAAATAGCGCGTGGTATGAAAAAGCGCAAACGCTTGGAAAATTGCTTGCGAAAAATGGTTATGCGGTAATTACAGGAGGCGGACCCGGAATAATGGAAGCAGCAAATAAAGGAGCCTACAATGCAGGTGGAATATCCGTAGGTTTGAATATTGAGCTGCCCCATGAACAAAAACCAAACAAATATATTTCACATCTGATTTCTTTCAGATATTTTTTTGTGCGTAAGGTGATGTTTGTAAAATACTCAAAAGCATTTGTGATCTTTCCCGGTGGCTTTGGCACGCTTGACGAGTTTGTTGAAGCCATAACCCTTATTCAAACAAAAAGAGCGGCCAGATTTCCTGTTATCCTTGTCGGGGGAAAATACTGGAATGGTCTTTTAAAATGGATGGAGGATTGTCTTGTCGGAAACGGATACATTGACAGAAGGGATATCAATATTTTCACAACCACTGAAACACCCGAACAAGTTATAAGAATAATCAGGAATTTTTACGGCAAGAAATAATTCGGTCTTCAATTAGTTTCAAAGCAGCAAATACTTTTCCTTTTTCTTTCCCTTCCACAAAAATTCTTATAATCGGTTCGGTTCCTGAGGGACGCACGCCAATCCATCCGTCCTCAAAATCAATTCTCAATCCATCAGGATAGCTGATCTTACCCGATGAGAACTCTTTTTCAAGACGTCTGTATAACATTCTTATACGGGAAACCGGAAAATCCATCTTTTTTTTGATAAAAAAATATACAGGTAAAGAACTGACCGCTTCAGTAAGTTTCAAATTGGTCTTTGCCATCATCTCAAGTGTCAAAGCCATTCCTGCAAAACTATCTCTCCCGTAATGAAATGCGGGCATCACTATTCCGCCATTACCTTCGCCTCCGGCAACAGCGCCAGTCTTTTTCATTGTCTCCACAACATGCACCTCACCAACCTTTGTTCTGAATAGTTTAACATTAAACTGATCGCATAAATCATCTATAATTTTCGTTGTCGCCACGTTTACAACAACAGACCCCTTTTTTTTCTGAAGCATCCATCTTATCAACAAGGCAAGCCCATTTTCTTCGCTGATAAAACTTCCATCTTCGGCAATAAGAGCCAATCTATCACAATCAGGATCCTGCGCAAACCCAACAGAAGCGGACCTGTGTTCAACTTCCTTTGAAAGAAGCGTGAGATTGCATGGCATCGGCTCCGGGTTATGCGAAAATTCACCGGCAGGATCTTCATTTATCATTATTACCCTGCAACCTAACATTTCAAGAAATTTTCTGGAACACAGTGCACCTGCTCCCTGAACAGGATCAACAATAACTTTAAAATTTTTTTCTTTTATAAGTTTGTGGTCAACGCAGTTTATAAGCGATCCAAAAAAACTTTCCATCAGCGTATCATATTTGTAGTATTTTCCAGTTTTAATTGATCTATTTTTATTTAAGCTTTTGTAAACCTTGAAGAAAGATGCAAATTCCCTCAAATTCAAAAAAGTGCCTGAAGGACTTATTAACTTTATTCCATTGTATTGCGCCGGATTATGACTTGCTGTGATGACTGCCGCGCAAAAACCAGCATGTTTTTCGGCAAACCAGGTAAGCGCTGGAGTTGGCACAATGCCGGCATCATAAACATTCTTGCCTGTTTCAACAAGCCCGCGCACAAAATATTCCTTCAGGGATTCCCCGCTTTTTCTTGTGTCTCTTCCTACAATTACTCTTTCTTCCCTCATCCATAAGCCAAATGCTCTACCAAAATCCAGTGCATGTTTCTCTGTCAGGTGTTGCCCGTATATGCCTCGAATTCCAGAAATGCCTATTATTAGATTTTTCATCTAAACAAATGTTATCGGTATCAGATGCTTGTGCAAAGTATCCCTGTTTAACTGTTCAAGGTCAATCGCGTTTTCAATCGTAAAATGCCCAACGCGCAACCGAACCAGTGCTTCCTGCACAGCGCCATAACCAAGTTTTTCACCTATGTCCCTGCATAATGAGCGGACATATGTTCCCCTGGAACAAACAACCCTGAAAACAATTCTCGGAATTTCTATCTTTTCTATTTTAATCTTATGGATCAACACTTTTCTCGGTTCAGGAACAACAGAATGGCCCTGCCTGTGCAGTTTGTAAAGCCTGGCGCCATTTTTTCGAATCGCAGACACAACAGGTGGAATTTGTTCAATCTCACCCGTGAAGGATAACACAACCTTATTAACAGTATCGTGGTTCAAATCATTTAAACTGACATTTTGCGTACCGAGTACTTTGCCTTGAATGTCGTCTGTGTCAGTTGATACTCCAAGAAGCAATGTAGCCAGATACTCTTTTTCCATTGAAAGAAATTTGCTTGCTTTTCTGGTGGCGTTTCCAATGCAAATAACAAGAACTCCTGATGCAAGGGGATCCAGTGTGCCAGTATGGCCAATTTTTTCGCGAAAACCAGGTATTTTTTTAATGTATCTAATAACATCATATGATGTTATTCCTGAGGGTTTATTCACATTTAAAAACCCGTCCATGCATTTCTCCCTGTGTTCATCTGTCTTAAGTATCTGAACAATTTTTCAATGGCTGAAGCGAGTGTGCAATCTTTTATTGAAAAACCAGCAGCATTGTTATGTCCGCCCCCGCCAAAATGTTCCGCAATATTTCGCACATTAAAATGTTTTCTGCTTCTTAAACTGAACTTAACTTCGTTTCTTCTTTCTTTTGCAAGAAATACAAAATCTGTTTTTTCGACCGAGCGTAACATATCAATAACAATCTCTGTATCCTGTTCTGTGGCTCCTGTTTGCTTGAATATTTGCTCCGGTAACACTGCCCATGCCACGCGCAATGCGGAATCAAATTGCAAGGACACAAGAGCGTAACCAAGAAGTTTAAGCGCCTGTAATGAATTATTGTGATACACATTGTCCGCTATGTTTTCCGGATCTATTCCAGTTTTAAGCAGTTCAGAAACCACGTTAATAGTATCAGAATTAAAATTATGCCTGAAAGAACCAGTATCCGTAAGAATGGAAACATATAAACATTCAGATACTTTTTTATCAATAAAACCAAGATATTTTGCGATGAAATAGCACATTTCTCCAACAGACGAACGATTCCTGCAAACCCAGTTAACATTTCCAAAAAGAGTGTTTCCCTCGTGATGGTCGATGTTTATAACAAAAGCTGATTCCGGTATAAACACCAATGGCTTGCCTATCCTGTCTTTGCTGCTGCAATCAAAAACCATCACTGCATCCGCGATAAATTTTTTTTCTCTATATGAATCAACAGTCAAAGTTTCTGAATATCCTGGCAAAAAATTGTAAACCTGTGATGGAATCATTTCATTTATAACTAACGTTTTTTTTCCTAACCTGCGCAATATCCGCAAAAATGCCAGCTCACAACCCAGCCCATCTCCATCAGGCGCTTGATGCGAAGTCAAAATAAAATTCCTGTGCCTCTTTATCGCATCGCAAATTTTTGATACAGCATTTTTTTCAGCACTTGAAAGAAGCATATTCTTCAACCGTGCGTTTTATTCTGTCCTTAAGAATATCCAATCCTTCGCCTGTCTTTGCCGATATGAAAATAGCGTCTGAATATCGCCTCTTCAGAACATTCAATTCGCCTTCATCAATATGGTCTATCTTATTAAATGCCGTAATTCTGGCTTTATCTCTGATTTCAAGGATTTCAAGGACATCTTCAACTGTCTTTATTTGTTTTTCTATATTGAAACCTGTCGCGTCAATTAAACAGATTAGAAGATTGGAAAATTTAAGTTCTTCAAGCGTCGCCCTGAAAGCAGCAATAAGATGATGCGGAAGAGAAGATAAAAGCCCGACAGTGTCGGAAATCAGGCAATAGCTTCTCTCGCCAAGATAAACAATCCTTGTGAGCGGATCCAGCGTTGAAAAAAGCGCGTTATCCACAACGGCGTCCTGTTTGTGCGTTAACGAGTTAAGCAACGTGCTTTTCCCAACATTTGTATATCCAATAAGAACAGCCACAGGAAGATTTTGTCTCTGTCTTGATGCGCGAATTATTGCTCTGTGTTTTTCAATTTCTTCTATTCTTTTGTTCAATATCCGTATTCTTTCCCTTGTCCTTCTCCTGTAGACTTCAAGTTTTTGTTCGCCAGGGCCCCTTGTTCCTATGGTTCCACCCAATTTTGAAAGCTTTCCATAAGATCCAGAAAGCCTCGGCAAAAGATATGTCATCTGAGCCAGTTCCACCTGAAGCTTGCCTTCAAGAGTATGGGCGTGCCTGCCGAAAATCAAAAGTATCAACACGGTCCGATCTATGACGGCAACGCCGAAAAAATCTTCAAGATTTCTCTGTTGCACAGGGCTAAGTTCTTTCCCAAAGATTATCAAATCACAACACAATTGTTGAATTGTTTTTTTCACTTCCTGAATCTTGCCTTTTCCAATGTATGTCGCGGGATAAACAGGATCAGGATGTCTTATCAAAAGGGACATAACCACAGTTAATCCAAGTGTTTTCGAAAGAGATTCAAGTTCTTTAAGATTTTCCTCCGCGTGCTCTTCCGAAGTGCCTTTAAAACCTATAACAAGCGCTTTTCTTCCAGCAATCTCCGCGCCTGTCAACACATTAGGATTTTGCATCTGGAATTTGGATCCTTACAATTTTAATCACAGAAAGAAAATCCCTGTGACCTTTTTTGCGGCTATAACCTGTTTTCTTCTTTTTTTTGAAAACATATATTTTTTCGCCCTTTTTTTCATCAAGTACCTCAAGTGTCACAGAACAATCTTTAAGAATATCTTTGTCTGTTGTGAGAATACCATCCTTTTCCAAAGCTACAACATCCACAATGGTAAATTGCTCACCCTTTTTTTGTTTCAGTCTAAAAACTTCAAGGACATCTCCTTCTCCAACATGAAATTGCTTGCCAGACAAACATATAATTGCTTTCATAATACATCTCCGGTTAAAAGTTTAATGTTTTTTTCTATTTTATTAAGCTCTAATTCAAGATCGGCACGAAGTTTTTTGGTTCTTTCAATAACTTTTGATGGTGCATTGCTCAAAAACGCTGAGTTTGTTAATTTATTTTCTGTCTCCTGATATACCCTTAAGACCTTTTTTTTCTCGTTCACCAGTCGTTCTATTTCTGCCTCAATATTAACAATGCCACTCAGTTTTATAGAAAAAAATCCGTGCCCTCTGCTGCGCACAATTTCATCTTTTGAATGGGTCTTTATGATCTGGTCTGCCTTTTGAAATTTTATGCCTGAAAGAAATTCAACCATATGCCTGTACTCATCCGCATCCAGCAGTGAAATTCCATGGTAGGCGGCCTGAAGATCTTTCGTGACCGGAATCTTAAAAAATGTTTTCAGGTCCCTTATCTCAACTACTATTTCTTTTATCCTGTCCATCAATTCCAGAGAGTCATCAAAATCAAAAACATTGCTGTAAGAAGGCCAGGAACTTGTTGTGATAAATGCATCCTCAATATTGGTAATTTTTTTCATTCTGCTGTGCAACTCTTCTGTGACAAAAGGAATAAAAGGATGAAGCAGTTTGAGTAATTTTACCATCAAGTAAACCAGAACAGGGATTACTCTGGAAATCAGATAAGGTTCTTTTGTATGATACATCTTTGACAGTTCTATATACCAGTCACAATACTGGTGCCAGAAAAATTCATAAATTGAGTCGGCCGCTTCATTAAATCTGAAATTGTTCAGACATTCGGTAATGTGAACAATCTTTCTGTTAAGAAGAGCGAGAATCCATCTTTCGCCAAGCCTCAGGTCTTTAAAACTTTCAACAGAATCTATTTCAATATAGCTGCAATCGTTTTTTTCAAGCAGCATTTCAATATATCTGTAGGCATTCCATATCTTGTTGACAAAATTTCTACCCTTATGATGAAATTTTTCAGGCAGGAAAACATCCTGACCAAAAGCTGTTAGAGAAATCAGGCTAAAACGCAATGCGTCAGCGCCGGACTGGTCAATAATTTCAATTGGGTCAATTGCATTTCCAAGAGATTTGCTCATCTTTCTGCCTGTTTCATCTCTAACTGTTCCATGTATATAAACTGATTCAAAAGGTTTTTTCCCGGTAAATTCAAAACCAGCAATCACCATTCTCGCTACCCAGAAGAAAAGAATTTCCTGCGCAGTGACAAGTGTACTGGTGGGATAAAAAAATTCCAGGTCTTTCGTTTTTTCTGGCCATCCAAAAACCGCAAATGGCCATAGCCAAGAAGAAAACCATGTATCAAGCACATCTTCATCCTGAACAAAATTTTTGCAACCGCATTGGGAACATTCTTTCGGAGTTTCCACACTTATGATTGGAGGACAGGCTTTGTCTGAACAGTACCATGCGGGTATCCTGTGTCCCCACCATATCTGGCGACTTATACACCAATCCTGAATATTGTTGAGCCAGTGAAGGTATATTTTTGTCCATCTTTCTGGATAAAACTTGAGATGCCCTTCCATAACCACTTTGATTGCCGGTTGGGCAAGTTCCTTCATCTTTACAAACCATTGTCTTGAAATGTAGGGTTCAATAATTGTATCACAACGATAACAACGACCTATTCTATACTCGTATGTTTCAATTTTTTCAATAAGAGATTGCTTCCTGAGTTCTTCAACAATCCGCGTTCTGCATTCAAATCTGTCAATCCCTCTGAAAATTCCTGCGTTTTCATTCATTTTTCCGGTTTCATCCATAACAGTTATGAATTCAAGATTGTGTCTGTATGCAATAGCGTAATCCACAGGATCGTGGGCTGGAGTCACTTTTACTGCTCCTGTACCAAACTTCATATCAACCTGGTTGTCCGGAATAATTGGAATAAGCCTATTCATAAATGGTAACCGGATCTTTTTCCCGATCAAATCTTTATATCTTCCATCAGAAGGGTTCACAGCCACAGCGGTATCTCCAAGCATTGTTTCTGGCCGTGTGGTGGCAACCACCACAAACCCACCCCCTTCAACTGGATATCTCAAATAATAAAGGCTTCCATTGTACGGACTGTATTCAACTTCTTCATCCGATAGAGCTGTTGTACATCGCGGGCACCAGTTTATAATCCTTTTGCCCCTGTAGATAAAACCTTTCTTGTACAATGAAACAAAAACTGTCTGCACCGCACGGGAGAAATTCTTATCCATTGTAAAACATAACCTTGTCCAGTCGCATGAAACACCAAGTCGTTTCAACTGTTCTATGATACGATTACCATATTTCTCACGCCACTGCCACACTTCCTTTAGAAATTCTTCCCTGCCAAGATCTTTTCTTGTTAAACCTTTCTTCATAAGTTCTTTTTCAACTACATTCTGAGTGGCAATTCCCGCGTGATCAGTCCCAGGTACCCACAGAGCATTAAATCCGGACATCCTTTTCCATCGTATTAAAATGTCCTGTATGGTGTTATTAAGAGCGTGGCCAATATGCAGATATCCGGTTATATTTGGAGGAGGTATAACTATAACATAAGGAGTCCCGGAGTATCGCTTTGAGTGAAAACAATCTGACTCCAGCCATTTTTCATACCAGTATTTTTCAACTTCAGAAGGGTTATACCTGTTATCACCCACCATCAATCAATCTCCAGAGGAAAAAAGTTTACATCTTCTCTGACTATAACGACGTTTCCGTTTTCTTCCATAATCCTGCGGATGGATGTGAAAATATCTTTTGCTCTGCGTGTTTCGAGATCAACACACGCAACGCCCATTATGCTTCTTTGCCATTTGTCATGAAAATCAACTTCCGCGATCGAAACATTAAAACGATTCCTGGATTTTACCAGTATTGACTGCAGAACATTTCTTTTATCCTTTAAATTCTGCGCATAAGGTATATGCAATTCAATTTTCCACACACCAACAACCATTCATCCCTCCGGAATTTTTCAGAATATTGTTAAGAGAATAGCAAGAATATATAATTATAACCTATTTTTCCTGTTAATCCCATTTGTTGATTTCAATACTTCTTCAATAACCTTCTTAATGGGTATCTTTTTTTCTTGAGCCACTTTCTTGCATTCTTCGTATTCAGGCATTATATTGACTGTGTCCCCGGAAATATATCCAATTTTAACGCTTATATCTCCATATCTTGTTCTTATCTTTTCTTGAGACCTGGCAAGAACAATCCTCTGTTCTTCTCTGTACCTGATTCCCAGTGTGGTAGTTTCTCTGAACAGCTGTTGAATAATTGATTCTTTAACAACAGGTTCGCAAAGAACCCTTATCCAGAATATCGGCCTGGATTTCTTTGTGATACCGGTAAAAAAGCACACCTCCAGAGCGCCTGATTGGTAAAGCCTGTCAATCAAATATTCAAAAATCACAGGATTGATATCGTCCACAGATGTTTCAATAACACTTACGCGATCTTTCAGAGTATTGAATTCCTTCCCGTAAATGAAATGCAATGTGTTTGGAATGCTTGCGTCTATTGTCCCTGCGCCATAACAATGGCCATCAGGAATTATCACAGGCGTATCATTGAAAGATTCTGTGATAGCCCTGATAATGGCAATGCCTGTCGGAGTGGCTGTTTCAAATGGAATGTTGCGAATAATCACAGGAACGCCTGAAAGCATCTCCATAGTTGCAGGCGCCGCATTTGAAATTCCAGCAGGAGATGAAAACACCCTTTTGATGCAGAGTTTTTCCAGTGCAAGAATCGCAAAAGAAATTTCAACAAGAGCATCTGTTTGCCCAACCGCATGAAAATGCAATTGCGCGATGCTCTCATTGTGAACTTTGCTTTCAGCTCGAGCAATAACATCAAATACACGAATAATTTTATTTCTGATTACTCTCGATAATCCGCTTTTTTCAAAGACTTTAATAATCTCAGAGTATGACCTTTTTTGTTCCTTCCCTTTTACATGGACAATAAACTGATTTGCTTTTATTCCATGAAAAAATCCAATCGTTCGTGTAGTCTTTCTTATTTCTATTTCGTATTTTGACGGAAAACTTATTTTCTCAAGTTGCTTTTTTATCTCTTCAATATCAACACAACCCGCAAGCGCAGCGCAAACCATATCTCCGGCACATCCGTTTCTTATATCAAAAAAACCTATCATTTTTGATTATTTCTGTTCTTGATAAATCTGCGCGATGGAACTTTTTACAAAATCAACTTTGACATTATCCGCAACCTTAAGGGTAACAATTTTGCCCTTAATTTCTTCCACCGTTGCAATAATCCCGCCGACAGTAATTACACGATCTCCCTTTTTCATGTTATCAAGCATTTCCCTGCGCTGCTTTTCTTTCCTCTGCT
Organism: Candidatus Omnitrophota bacterium; assembly: GCA_023819255.1. GTDB lineage: Bacteria > Ratteibacteria > UBA8468 > B48-G9 > DTJG01 > DTJG01. Next base: position 20,692 of record JAMWBU010000020.1, on the reverse strand, counting down.
GGGGAAGGATTAGAAGAAAATAAAAAATCAAGAAAATTATCAAAAGCGGAAGAATCGCTTGAAACAAAGACGCTCCCTGAGCACTATTAGGCATTTTTTTTCTCCTTTTGTTTGTATTTTTCAAGAAAATTTTTTTTGAATTCAACAAAATTTCCTCTATTTATGCTTTCCCTTATCTTTGCCATAAGTTTTGACATAAAATACAGATTATGATATGAGTTCAAACGCATTCCAAGCAGTTCCTTTGCATTGAAAAGATGCCTTATATACGATCTGCTATAAGTTCTGCATACAAAACAATCACAATCAGGATCAAGGGGGGTCTGATCGTTTTTACACCAGCCAGCTTTGATGTTAAATTTTCCCGCCCAGCTGATTGTGGTTCCATTCCTTGCTATTCTTGTTGGCATCGCGCAATCAAAAAAATCAATGCCATACTCGACTGATTCCACAATCTGATCCGGCATACCAAGTCCCATAAGATACATTATTCTGTTTTTACCCATACCGGTCAGCATATTAATTATTTCCAGACTTTTCTCCCACGGTTCACCAATACTCAATCCGCCTATGCCATAGCCCTGAAAGGACAATTTCTCAAGTTCTTCAAAACATTGTTTTCTCAGGTTCAGATCTGTTCCTCCTTGAATAATACACCACAATTGTTGCTCCATGTTTGAATGGGCAATCTGACATCTTTTTGCCCATGATATCGTTCTCTGCACACTCAACCTGATTTCCCTTAAATTATCCCAGATTTTAGGGCAATAATCAAGACACATAATTACATCAGCGCCGATTTTGTTCTCAATTTCAATTATTTTTTCAGGCGTAAAATAAAGGGTGACACCGCTCTCAGGAGATCTCAAAACAATTCCATCTTCGTCTGCTTGTGAATCAGGCAAACTGAATATTTGAAATCCGCCGCTATCAGTGATAGCCATTTTATGCCATCTCATAAAACTGTGAATCTTTCCTGAATTAGCAATAATCTCAAGACCCGGTCTTACAAAAAGATGATAGGCATTTAATATAATGGCATCGAAACCCATCTCCATTACTTCCCGGGATGTTAAAAGACGTACACTTGCAGAAGTTGCCACCGGCATAAAACAAGGAGTCTCAACCTTTCCATGAGGAGAAATAAATACCCCTGTTCTCGCAGAACCGTCTGATTTGTTTATTGTAAAGGAAAACATGCCGGGTTAATTTTATCATAAAGCTGACTTTTATTTAAACTATCAGCATTGCATCGCCATAGGAATAAAATCTGTACTGGTGCTCTATAGCTGATAAGTAAGCTTTTTGAATCAGTTCTGTGCCGCCAAAAGCGCACACCATATAAAGATGAGTTGAACCAGGCAAATGAAAGTTGGTAATCATCCTGTTAACACAGTGAAAGAAATATCCCTTTTTTATAAACAGACTGGTAAATCCGGATCGAGCAATAATTTTTCCATTTTTGAATGAACTTTCAATCGCCCTTACAGTACTTGTTCCAACCGCGCATATCTTCCTGCCTGATTCTAAAGCATTATTTACAATCTCTGCTGTTTTTTCAGGAACACAAAAAAATTCCGGCAGCACAGTGGTTGAGCCCTTTTCCATCATGCGAAAAGAAGCCCATCCTATGTGCAGAGTTAAAAAACTGATAATTACACCTTTTTTTTTCATTTGCTTCAAAATATTTTCTGTAAAATGAAGTCCGGCGGTTGGCGCAGCCACAGAACCATATTCCTTTGCATAAACAGTTTGATAATCAAATTCATCCTGCCGGTCGGATAATCTTTTTAAGTATGGAGGAACAGGCATTTTACCTGCATTAAACAATGCCTCCTGACTTGCATCAAACTTAACCATCCACGAGCCATCTGGATTTTTGCTGATTACGACAGCCGAAATGCTTCCAAAAATTAACTCTGTTTTGCATCTGACTTTGCCGCGAATAAGTGTATTCCAGACATTCCCCTGTATTTTTTGCAGCAGTAATACATCCACCCTGCCCCCGGTGGTTTTTTTTCCATATAATCTTGCGGGAATTACTTTTGTGTTATTCAAAAGCAATACTTCTCCTGCATCGAAATAATCTATAATATTCTTGAATTTCAGATGTTTAATTTCAGCCGTCGTTCGATCAACTACCATCAATTTCGCTTCTTCCCGGTTTTCAAGAGGTCGGGTAGCAATCCTCTCTTGCAAAAGATCATAATGAAAAATTTCGCCACTCATAATTTATAAAATAGCAAAATTTCAGGATGGGTGTAAATCATATCATGAATGGTCCATGTTTCATCGAACCGAAATGGCCCAAAACAAGCGCAATCTGTGAATATCTTTTTAAGAATAAAACCCTGCTTTTGAATGTAATCGATTTTTTTTTCCGTTTCCATTTTCCTGTTTCCGGATGTAAGAAAATACTGAAGTTCACCTACAATCAAATAACTTTTAGAAGGCGCTGTTTTGAGCTGTTTTTCGCCAATCACAGATATTGAATATTTCAATGGATTTACCGGCGGCACCTCAAATATCCATGGATCCTTTGTAAAAATAATCTCTGTCTGCGGCGGTATTTCTCTGTCTATGTAATCGGCTGATACATAACGAATATCAGGTCTGCTCATTAAATTTGAGTAAGCAACTGACTTTGATATAGAACCAGCCAGAAAAAATATGGATATCAGGATAAAAAAAAGGCGCACGATTTTCTTTTTGATTTTAAAAAACTCCTCAAACAGAGAACCTGCGCTTAAACATAAAAAGGGCAATATAAACAGATAATATCTTGCGTATTTAAAACCGCCTGCAACCATCAAAGGGGCAATGGATAACACCATGCAGGTAAGAATCAATCTATCAGAAACATTTCTTCTATGTGCCTGAAAGAAAATCGCTGGAATAAAAAGCAAAACAATCAAAAAAACTCCAACCCATAAACCAAGGAAAAATTCGGGGAAAAAAGAAATCATGCTAACAAAAACATTTGCGCCCACGCCCCTGGCTCCTGCCTGATAAAAAATGTCCCTTTTGAATTCATCAAATGAAAGCAATGAATAAGGCGTCGTAATAAAAAAACCCGCAAGAAAGATAATAAAGCAAATTAACGCATCAATCAGAATTTTGCGGCCGGATTCCGGGAAAACATACAGGTAAATAAAGGGTAAAACAAATATAAGAATGCCAGCAGGATACTTTGTCCCGCAGGCTATTCCGACAAAGAAAGCGGAGAGAAAAAGCATGGAGTGTTTGCCATTATTCATAAAAGACACAATAAAATAAAGAAACACAAGTATCCAGAAAACCATAGGAATGTCAACTGTCATATAATGACTGTTCAGGACATAAAGGGGTGAAAGGCCAAGGCATGCGGCAGCAAACAGACCACCCTTTCTGCCGCATAATGTGAGGGAAATAAAAATAAAAATTACAAGGCCTGTAACAGCCATCAAAACAGTCAATATCCTTCCTGAAAGATAAAATTTCGCCATTTCATCAGGATGCTCAAAATAATAATTGATATCTGACTTTAAACTTATAAAGCCAATCGATGAAAGCGCCTTAATTGTTATTGCTACAAGGTATATGTGGCACGAAGGATATTCAAAAAAATGGGGATTAAAGTCAAATCGTTCAGGGGACATTGCGGCAATGCTTTTCAAAATATTTTGTTCGTCAGGGTGAAATGATCTTACAGGATTGAAAACCGAACGAGGCAATTTCTCGTTCTGAAACTCTTTTGAAATCTGCCATGATTTTCTGGTGTACTGGTGAGAAACAGCTATAGGGTGTGCTGAATATCTCTTCATATTACTATCAGGCAAGCCCCACCTGATGCCTTTCAAACATAACAAACAAGAAAAAAGGACAATTACCATAGTCAGAATTATTAAGCGGTTGTTTTTCATTTTCCAAATCTGATTTTGACAAGGTCAATAAAGCATTTAAGAGAGTCTTTGAAAAATCTTACTGTTGTGGTGGGGTCGTTTGCCCATATGACACCAGTTTCTTTAATTTTGTAGCCCGCAACATTCGCTTTATATACTATTTCAACATCGAAAATGAAACCTTTGTGAACAAGCGAAGAGAACAATTCTTTTGCAATGTTCGCTTTAAATAATTTAAATCCGCACTGGGTATCTGAATAAGGAAGTTTCAATACGCATCTCACAAGCAACTGAAAAATCCTGCCAGAGATTCTTCTGTGAAAGGGTTGTTTTCTGGTAATTAAAGAATTTTTTATTCTTCTGGAGCCAATCACTATGTCGTAGCCCTGGTGGATAAAAGGCAAAAATTTTTCTATCTCTGATACTGGAGTGGATAGGTCAGCATCTGAAAAAAGAATAAGAGCGCCTTTTGAAACCATCACGCCCTGCCTGACTGCCTCACCCTTGCCCGCATTTTCTGGATAAGAAACAAGATTTATGCATGAAATATTTTTCTTAATTTCATTCACTTTTAACGCGGTCAAATCGGAACTTCCGTCATCAACAACAATGATTTCAAAATTCAAACCTTTTTTTCTAAAAAAATCGTATATGACGCCGAGTGTGTTCTGGATTGTTTTTTCTTCGTTGTATGCAGGAATAACAACAGATAAATCTATTTTTCCCATCTTCTCCCCAGTGTTTGTAAGTAAAGTTTCACATACGGAAATGTTCTTGTTATTCTGAACTTTGACTTTCCTTTTTTCCTTCCATGCCAAACAGTGGGAACATCGCATATCCTGCAATTATTAAAATAAAATTTTAATGCGGCTTCCATTGAAACAGCAAACCCTTTTTCATTTAAATTGATAGTTTGAATTATCTGACGTCTGTATAACTTAAAGGCATTAGAAATATCCTTCGTGGGTATCCTGGCAATATAATAAAGCGATAAACAAACAAATTTTGAGAAAAAACCCTGCAAAAAGGGACCCCCAGATTTTCCGCCGCCTTTCATATAACGACAGCCACAAACAAGGTCATATCCTGATTCTGCCTTTTCAAGCATCAAACTAATTGTTTCAGGAGCATCGCAACCGTCAGCCATCACAGGTAAAACATATTCTCCATTCGCACGGCTGAAACCTGTCTTTAAAGCATTTGCAAACCCTGGTTCATCGATATTTTTCACAAGATGCACAAACGGATTATCCTGCGAAACAGATTCCACCACTTTTGAAGTATCATCTGTAGAGTGATCATCGACCACAATTATCTCTGTTTTTTCTTTATCAATGAATTTCAAAAGATTGTTTATTGTTGAACCTATTGAATCCTTTTCATTTCTTGCGGGTATAATTATACTCAGGTAGATTCTATTTCCTTTCATACAAGACTCTTATCCTGAAGTTCTTTTAACGCCGAATCAAAATGGTCTCTGGCATCTGCCTCTGTCGACCAATCGACAAGTTTTGATAAACCATCTGTAAGAGAAATCTCTGGTTTAAAACCAAGCAATCTTTTTATCTTTCTTATGTCAGCAAAACAATGTCTCACATCGCCCTTTCTGAATTTATAGGTGATGGACGGTATGATATTTTTGCCAGAAAGTTTTATCAAAATCCTTGCTATTTCAAGGATACTGACAGGCTTTCCTGCGCCAACATTGAAAATTTCATAATCCGCTTTTTCGCTTTCAAGAGCAAGAATGCAGGCTCTCACAACATCGCCAACCCACACGAAATCCCTTGTCTGCAATCCATCTTCGAATATAACAGGCGGATTGTTGTTTTTTATCCTGCTGATAAATATAGCTGTCACTCCGGTATAGGGATTTGAAAGCGACTGCCGCGGTCCATAAACATTGAAAAATCGCAGAGAAACCACAGGTATTCCATATGTTTTACCGATCAGCATACAGGTTTCTTCCTGAACTTTTTTGGTGATAGCGTATATGGAATTCGCATCCAGAACAGTCTCTTCGCCTGCTGGCACAGGAAAAGAAATTTTCCCACAGCGCGGACATTTTATTTCCCAGTATGAATGCCTTCTTAAAACTCTGCCTTCCTTCAGTCTTCTTAACTCTGGCTTGAAAATTCCGCACTTATCGCATCTAACAGGTCCCTCTCCATAACTGCTCATAGAAGCAGCCACGATCAGCTTTTTTATCTTATGCCGTGCATTGGCAAGTATATCAAGAAGGTTTGCAGTGCCATTGATATTTATATCAACATACTTCGAAATCTTATACTGAGATTGTCCAACTCCAACTGCAGCGGCAAAATGAAAAATACAGTCATTGGTCAAAACCGCATCTTTCAGAGCATCGTAATCTCTCACATCTCCTTTTATAAACTTAACCTTGTTATTTATGCAGTCAGGCATTTTCCTTTCTGGATGAACCTGCGGGTCAAGGTTATCAAAAACAGTTACCTTATAATCTTTTGTAATCAATCCATCACATAAATGACTGCCGATAAAACCCGCACCGCCAGTGATCAGAATTTTTTTCATTGACCGGTCTCTGTGTAAAATTCAAACGTTTTTCTCAAACCTTCTTCAAGTTTAACTGCCGGCGTCCATCCAAGAAGTTTTTTCGCAAGAGAAATATCAGGCCTTCTCTTTCTCGGATCATCGACAACAGGAGGAAGAAATTCAAACGGCAGATTTGATCCAGTAATATCATTAATCTTATTCGCCAGCTCAATTATTGTAAACTCGCCGGGATTTCCTATATTGACAGGCATATGATAATCTGTTTCAACAAGCAGCAACAACCCTTTTATGAGGTCATCCACATAACAAAAACTTCTTGTTTGTTTGCCATCTCCGTATATTGTCAGAGGTTTTTTATTGAGCGCCTGAAAAATAAAATTTGGAATGACCCTGCCATCGTCAAGACGCATTCGAGGTCCGTATGTATTAAAAATCCTCGGTATGTATGTCTTGATTCTGTAAATCCTGTGATATGTCATAATCAGCGCCTCCGCATATCTTTTCCCTTCATCATACATTGACCTCGGTCCAACAGGATTGACATTTCCCCAGTAAGTTTCTTTTTGAGGACTTTCAAGCGGGTCTCCGTAAACCTCTGAGGTTGAAGTAAAAAGAAATTTCGCACCCAGTTTCAGCGCAAGATTAAGACATTTTTCTGTACCGATAGAATTGACTTTCAATGTCTCCAGAGGAAAACGGACATAGTCTTTTGGCGACGCAGGGCTTGCAAGATGAAAAATAATATCCGCGGAAAATGGAAGATTAAGTTTTTCTATGTCCAGTGCAATAATATCTGCTTCAATAAAATGGAAATTCCTGTTATCTCGTAGATGCTCGATATTTTTAGCAGACCCTGTTATAAAGTTATCAATACAAATAACCTCATCGCCTCTGTTCAATAATGCGTCGCAAAGATGACTTCCAAGAAAGCCCGCTCCTCCAATAATAAGATTTTTCATATTCACTCCATTTTTTTCCCTATTCCGCAACAGATAAAGCCTGATTTCTTAAGCTTTTTTAAGTCAAGGAAATTCCTTCCGTCTATAATATATGGCATTCTCATTAATTTCATAATTCTGTCAAAATTCAGTTTCTTAAATTCTTCCCATTCTGTCGCCAGTATCAAAAGATGGCTTCCGCGCGCAACATCGTAAGCATCCCCTCCGTAATATAATCCAGGCAAAAATTTTTTTGTATTTTCCATAGCTTTTGGGTCATAACATTTCACAATGCATCCTTCGTTTAGAAACAATTTTATTATTTCCAGTGAAGGGCTTTCCCTGATGTCGTCAGTCTCAGGTTTAAAAGCAAGCCCCAGAACTCCAATTTCTTTGTCTTTAAGATTCCATAGAAATTCTCTCGCTTTTTTAATGACGATGTTTTTTTGCTGTGTGTTTATCTTTTCAACATCCTTCAAAAGGTCAAAATCATAACCTAATTCCGCTGCGATTGAAATAAAAGCCTTGACATCTTTTGGAAAACATGAACCACCGTAACCAATGCCTGCTTTCAAAAAAGACCTGCCTATCCTGCTATCGGCGCCCATACCTTCGGCTATCATTTCAACATCCGCTCCAACTTTTTCGCATATCTGCGATATTGCATTAATATAAGAAATTTTCATCGCAAGAAATGAATTTGAAGCGTGTTTGATAATCTCAGCGCTCTTCACATCTGTAAAGATTATCGGAGCATCAATTGGTTTATAAATTTCATTGAATATTTTTTTTGTCCTTTCGTTCTCAACGCCAACAACAATTCTGTCGGGTTCAAAAAAATCTTTTATCGCGCTTCCTTCCCTCAAAAATTCCGGATTTGCAGCGACATCAAAATCAATTCCCGTTGGAGCAATCACTTCTATGGTTCTCTTCACCCATTCTCCGGTCAAAACAGGCACTGTGCTTTTTTCAACTATAAGCTTGTAATTATTTTTTTTTGAACTGAATTTCTTTATTTTGTTCAAAGCCCTTGCTATCTGAACTGAAGCCTGCTCAACATATGAAAGGTCGGCTCTCCCATCTGCGCTTGAAGGAGTTCCAACGCAGATAAAAATTATTTCGCTTGATTCCACGAGATCATCTATTGAATCGGAAAAAAACAATCTTTTATTTTTGAGCTGTTTTCTAACAATATCCTGAAGGCCAGGCTCATAAAAAGGAACTACTCCATTCTTTAATTTTTTTATTTTCTCTTTATCGTTGTCAACGCATATAACACTGTTTTCAAGCTTTGCAAAACATGCTCCGGTAACAAGACCCACATGTCCTGCTCCAATAATACCAATTTTTTTCATTGCGATTCCTTGAGCCATTCAATAAGCTTTCTTATTCCCTGAATTTTACCTGTTCTGGGCTTCCATCCTGTTGTTCTCTCCAGATAGTTATTTTTGCTGATAAAAACCCTCTGATCTCCAGGCCTCCAGGGCAAAAATTCATATCTGATATTTCTCTTCAACTCTTTTGAAAGGAAATCTATAAGTTCCAGCAGTGAAAAAGAGTTTTCTTTCCCACCGCCTATGTTAAAAACGCTGCCTGAACACTGTTCCTTGTTTTTTAATAACTTCATATAGGCGTCTATGAGATCATTGACATAAAGAATGTCTCTGACCTGTTTGCCATCTCCATAAATTGTGATTTTTTCGCCTTTCATCGCTTTGTGTATAAAATGAACAACCCAGCCCTGATCAGCATTTCCATGCTGGTATTGCCCGTATACGCATGATTGCCTTAATACAACTGTTTTCATCTGATAAATCCTTGAATAATCTCTTACATACTGATCTCCTGCGCCCTTTGAACAGCCATAAGGTGAGTGAAAATCAAGCGGTTGATTTTCATCTATGCCATCATCCCTGTCCACCAGCATATATCTCTTCTTTAGTTTTCTGAGTTTAAGATGGGAAAGACTGCCATAAACCTTATTTGTTGAAGCATATAAAAATAATGCATCCCTGGCATTTTTTCTGCATGATTCAAGCAAATAAAGAGTACCGAGCGCGTTTATTTCAAAATCGCTTAATGGATCTTCAACAGAAGTGGTAACTGCAACCTGCGCAGCGAGATGAAAAACAGCGCTTGTTTTTTCTGTCAATTTTTTCACAAGTTTGTAATCTCGAACATCTCCTTTCACAAACTGCAGATTTTTGAAACCTCTATCAAGAAGAAGTTTTAAATTTTCCTCTGTGCCTTTGCGAACAAGATTATCAAGAATAACCACCTTATTTTCATCATTCTGCAGAAGATTCAGCACAAGATTTGTTCCAATAAACCCCGCTCCGCCTGTAACAAGAATCTTTTTCATCTTATTCCCTGTTATCTATTATTATACTTTTATTTCTTCCTTAATCGGAAATTTCTTGCGGGCTATCACAATCAGCGAATCTGAACCTGAAATGATTCTCAAAAATAATTGTTCGAGAAAAATGAACATCGACTTCAATGAAAACGAAATGAAAAATGCCGGGATATCGTTTACCCTGATTGTGGAAAGTATGTCAAAACCATTCATTGAAAGAAATTTTTTTATAGAACAAGGCGCGAAATGAAAAATCTGCGCGGGTATATGAAGCAAACTTTTTGACTTACGCGTAAATCTGAAAATATTTGCGAATCGAAAAAGAAATGCAGGATGATGTGGCGTTTTTATAATCAACAATCCATCCTTTTTAAGTATTCTGTAAATTTCTCTCAGATAATTTTGCGGTTTGTATAAATGAGCGATAACATCAAAGGCAGTAATAAGGTCAAAATATGAACTCAAAAAACCTGCCTCTTCCAACTGACAGCAAACCACATCAAATTCCTTCTTTTCACAATATCGACAGGCATACGGAGAAACCTCTGTTCCAGAGATTTTCCAGCCGTTTTCTTTCATAATCTCGAGAAATATCCCGACCCCGCAACCAATATCAAGCAGATTACCCGGCTGCAGAGGCCATGCTTTCCCAATTTTCTCAATCAGTTTCCTTATGTATCTTTTCCGTTTAAATCGGCTTTTTATGTACCAGCGTTCAAAATAACTTTCATCATAAATAGAAGTTGTTTCTTTTGATGATGGGCAGAAAATCACCCCGCATTTTTTGCATCTTCTCGCAATCAGGTTGTCCTTCCAAATTAATTCTGTGTCTCCACCACATAGAGGGCAAAAAAGACCTAAAATCTGTATTTTATCAGAGTCCATATGGCAATAATCCCATCCTTCCATCTTATTTTCTTGCCTTCTTTTTTAGTTCTTGGTTTATAACTTATCGGCCGCTCAAGGATTTTTATTTTTTTCTTTGCGATCTTTGCAGTTACCTCAGGACAGAACTCGAAACCTTTGCAGCGAAGATCAATGGATTTTATTAAGTCGGCCTTGAACATTTTATAGCAGGTGGGTTCGTCGGTAATTGAAGTGCCGTAAAGAAAATTGGTGAAAAATGAAAGAAACCTGCCACCAAGATAAAAAGAAAAAGAAGATTTTGGATTTTTGCCAAGTATTCTTGAGCCATAAACAACAACTGCCTTTCCCTGTTCAATAGGTTCTATCAAATTAATGAAATCCATAGGGTCATACTCCAAATCACCATCCTGAATAACAATTGCATCTCCAGTTGCTTCAAGCAATCCCCTTCGTATTGCAGAACCTTTTCCTTGATTTTCGGGTTGAAAAATCAACTTAATACTGGAATTCCTGTTATTAAATATTTTTTCAAGTAACTGCTTTGTGCCATCAGTGCTTCCATCATCAACCACAATAATTTCTTTTTCAACTGGCACCGAAAGCACCCTGTCAATCACTGCTTCTATCGTGGCTGCTTCATTGTAAACAGGTATGATAACTGATAATTTCATGGTCTTTTAAATCCTTTCAACTGTTTTACCAGCCACAAAAAACCATAACAAGCCAGAATAATCACAAATGGTTCAATCGCGACTCTGTATCTTATTGAAGCAAGAAAAAGCATATGAAAAAGAGTAAACAAAATTATAATTCCTATCAAAAAAACATTACCTGCGTTATAAGGAACCACTAATATTCCAAGAGCAAAAAAAGGTAGCAACAGTCCAAAGCTTGTTACACTTATAAAACGATAAAGGTTTCCGCTATATTCAACAGCATTTGGCACAACATTCCAGAACCTGAGAAATTTCTTTCCAAGAATATGAATGAACCTCCGGGGATCTTTTTTTATATATTCAAAAGTTAGGCGATAAAAGACGCCATCTCTCTGCGCCTCGTCAATCTGCCAGACGCCTTCCGGGAAGTACCTGCATGGTCCGCCTTCTGAATACGGATTGTTTCCCTCCCAGAAAACTGCTCCACCCATTGTCGTGCCGGGAACAAATTTTCCTATAACAATGTAGTTTCGAATAATCCATGGCGTAAGAATCAGAACAAATCCCGTAAAAGCAAAAAACACTTTTTTCAACCTTGTCCTCAATAACTCGCTCTTTGAACATAAAACAAATAGAAGAAAAAACGGAAAAAATAACTCCATTGTTGGTCTACACAAACCAGCAATACCTGACATTGCACCCGCAAAAATCCCATAATAAAAGGAAACTTCAGGCTCAATAAGTTTAACAAACGCATAAACGCTTAAAAGAACAAGAATTATAAAAAGTGTCTCGGTCAGCAAAAACCCTGAATAAAAGATAAAAAAAGGATAAACACTTGAAATAAGTGAAGCCATAATTGCAAGTTTCTCATTGAAAATTTTTCTGCTGAGAAAAAAAATAACAACGCAACAAAGCGCAGAAATAATGGACTGAACAATTCTTATCCCAGTAATTCCGGCTCCTGCCTTTACCAGCATCGCAATAAACAGGGGATATAATGGGGGTCTATAGGCTTTAAGAGTTTCCGCAACCATCAAGCCTCTGCCAGACATAAAATTATCCACCATTTTCCAGTATTCGCGTTCATCATCAAAGTAAAAGCGCTCCTGGAGATAAAAAACAAAACCGATTCTTAATATAAGGGCAAGCACGAAAATTGACCAGACTATCTTCCACGAATTCTTTGTAAGCATAATTTCATCCTGAATATAAAAAAAGAATTGTGTCCGTAAACCCCGATCCTGGGTAAAGCATATCTATCCGGCTTATCCTTCCAGTTTGTAACAACTGCTCCAAGGTATCCTGCATTTTTAACCATTTCTCTTATTTTTTTGTTCTGCCTGCCATAGGGATAGCAGAAAAAATCAACTTTTCTTCCAGTATTTTTCTGAATAAATTTTTTCGATTCAAAAATCTCGTCCCACGCCTGTTTTCTATCAAGCGTGGTAAGATCGGGATGCCGGAGAGAATGAGAACCAAAATCAATGTTTGCGCGCAACATCTCCTGAACCTCTTTCCATCTTAAACACCTGTCTTTTTCTCTGTCGGTGTAATTTCGATGCAACCTGTCTGTGCCAACGAAATGAGCGGTAATGAAGATCGTTGCTTTAATCCCGTATTTTTTTAGCACAGGAAATGCAAAAATAAAGTTATCAACAAAACCATCGTCAAAAGTGACACAAAATTTCTTTTTGATTCTCTCTTTTTCATCGGTATACTGATAAAGAGAAACAGGTTCAAATCCTTTTTCAAGCAGAAATTTTATTTGCCTTTCAAACATCTCTGGAGAAACACTCAGTGCATCACCAGGATACCAGGGATTAATCCTGTGATAGGCAAGTATCATTTTTTTTCCGTGATCTTTTAAATCTATAACGAATTATCAACCAGATCATTTTCATTCAAAGGACAAATGCCTCTCTGAAACTCCCTGTTACAGAAGATTCACCAACCCTTGGTTTATAATTAACGGGAATCTCCATAAATCTGACTTTATTTTTTGCAACAAGGATTGTAAGTTCAGGTCCAAAATGCTGGGTTCCAACTGTAAAATAAGGTCTAAGATTGTTATAAAGTTTTTTTGATATCAATCGCATGGTACAACCAACATCTGTAAGAGTGGTGGTGTTGTATAAAAATTCAAGCATCTTTGCCACCGCCCAGTTTCCCCATTTTAGAAAAAATCCCATATTGGCGCCCTGCCATATAAGTTCTCTGGTTGTTCTTGTTCCAAGAACATAATCAAAATCATCGCTGTAGGCAAGAAGCTTGATAACATCCCTTCCTGAAAATGTTCCATCAGGTTCGGAAATGATCAAAAGATCGCCTGTTGCTTCTTCCAGACCCTTCCAGATGGCATAACCGTATCCCTGTCTTTTTTCATAAACAAGTTTTGCACTGGTTTTCTTAACCTGCTGGTCAGTGCCATCAACGGCATTATTATTAACAACGATTATTTCGTCAACAAAACCAGAAGCAAAAAAATCCTCAATAGCATGTCTTATCGAGCCCTTCTCATTGTATGTGGGGAAAATCACCGATACCTTTTTATCTTTCCACATTTTTTCTCTTATAAATTGTAATACAAGGACTGGAAATCCAGAAATCCCTGGCTGAAAATCTCGTTCTATTGAAAGATATGCCCGCAAACGAAGGAGTTTTTTTGAATTCCTTTATCTTTGAATAATTTTCAAAAAAACTGTAAACTTTTGCTTCGTCAATCGACTGTGTTTCGTATTCACTAATAATGAAATAATCCGGTCGAAATTGTTCAAGAGCTTTCTTATCCCAGTTAATACCAATCAGTTTATACCTCCAGAAATGAAAAGGAGGGGTTCTGTAAGGCGCAGGCAACTGCAACAATCCTATCTTAGAATTATCTTGTATATTGGCATTAATCCATCTACCTGCTTTTTCACGTGTGTTTTCCCTCGCAAAAGTTTCCGTGAATGCCGCTGAATAAACGAAAGTAAAAGCCAGAGTAAACAATAAAAAGATATTTCCTGCAATTAAGCTTTTCTTTTTCAACCAATCACAAAATATACCTGAGGATAAAGCCAGAAAAGGTACAAGAAAAATGGCCCTCCTGGCATACCATGGAGAGAAACAGAATAAAACAATGAGAGGCAGTATCGTTGACACTGCAAAAAATAAATTAAATCTGTCTTTTTTAATAAACAATAGAATATATCCTGCCATCGCAGCCAGCAAAAATGGCCAGCCGACGGCTGATTTTAAAGAACCAAATATAAAGAAAAATGGTTGTGGCGAAAAAATAAAATCCCCCTGTTCAAATTTTATAAGTTTACAAAGTGTCTTAAAATCTGCCAGCAAAAATATGTTTATAACAAAAAAGGCACAGAGCATCGATGTCAAACCTATCAGAACCTTCTTTACGGTTTCTTTAGAGATATATCCTGCGCTGCTACTGGTCAGAACCATTAAGCAAGACACAAGCAAAAAAGAAACAGACATTCCATAAAGCATAACAATGGACATGGAAATACCCGAAAAAACGCCGGCAAGCGCGTAATCTTTAGTAATATTATTCATAAGAATTCTCGCGCTAAAGAAAAAAGCAAGAATTACAAAAGGAAGAGAAAAAGTGTAATAGTAGCCGAAATGATTCCATAGATTTAAAACAGGAGATACTCCAAATAAGAAAGAAGAGATTAGACCAACTTTTTCATTCCATATCGTTTTTCCAGTCATCCAGACCAGATAAATGCTGAAAAAAAATGCGATTAAATTAAGAAATCTTATCAACAAATAAATCCTGGCCATTTCGCCAGGATTGGCGAGATAAAAATCAAGATTATTGGTTATCTTTATAATCCCGAAATAATGGCATATTGCAAGATATAATCCGGTTGAATAAACATAGAAAGCACCTGGGATTAAAACCTCTGGACTGAATTGTTTTTTCCGTGGATTGATATTTGTCAAAGCAACTATGGTTATATGCTCATCAGGATAGTATGTTCTCAACAAATATGTGCGTATCGCATTTATCTGTCCCGGTGTTAAATTAAATCTGCGATTGCCGTATTCTATGCTGACGACTTTGTTTTCATTGTAGATATCAGAATACTTATCCCCGGGAATTTTAATCATTTGTCTTATTTCCCTTCTTGTCTCCACCATAATTGGAGTTAAAGATTCAAGAAGCTTACTATCTCCTGTAACAAGATCAACCATCCCTTTATCCGGCAATCCCCACTGTATTGCGATAATGTTAAGAAAAAAAGAAACAAGAAAAACACATATGAGAAAAAAAGATTTTTCCTTCCCTTCATTTTCTTTTTCTCAATGAATAAAAACCCTTTATGCCTGTCACAGCAAGAATTATCAAAAAAGGCATTAATGGCTCCCTGTATCTTATTACGGTCTTAAAAAACAATATTATGGGCAAAGACCACAATGTGACTACCAGATAAATCAACAGGTAATATTTTAGATTACGAAACGAAAACAAAAACCCGAATCCAGCAAGAATGAAAACAGGCAGATTTGTAAGAAGCGCAATTATCACATGACGGAAATCATAATTTTCTCCCGGTCCCGAAAATGTATGTGGAGCGGGTTTCCAGAACCTGAAGAATCTGTCCGCCACAAGTCGCCTGTATTTTAATGGATTTTCTCTAATAAACTTAAAAGCGGCTTTATAGAAATATGTGTTCGCTTCTAACTCCGATAATCCAATCACATTCTTAATAATGGTTTCATTGATATTTCCTGTTGGATCCCAGTAGCCGGATGGCTGATAAATTGATTTTTCATTATTTGCAATATAACAGACCACGCCCCCTTCTGTAGAAGTAAAAACGGGTTTTCCAAAAATATTATAATTTCTTATCACCCAGGGAGACACAATTAAAAAACACGCAAAAATAGTTAAAATCGTCGCTTTGAACGAAAATTTAAAGCCGTGAACAGCCAGAAGCCATAAAAAAACCGCAGGCAAAAAAACAGCAAACAGTGATCTTGTTAAAATCCCGCAGCCAGCCACAATGCCTGACAGTAAGAATAATTTCAGTTTTCTTCCTTTTCCGCCGAGATAAAACAAATAAACAATAACAAGCGAAAGAAAAATTTCAAGAGTAACAGGCGATAGATAACCTGTCCAGAAAATACCTGGCGGATAAAAGGCATATATGAAGGCTGTGAGGGAAGCAACTTTAGTATTTGAAAAAAATTCGTAAGCAAGTAAAAAAACCACTATACATGATAAAGAGCCAAGTATAGCCAGTGCAATCTTTGCAGCAAGAAAATTATGTCCAGAGAAGAAATATACAACAGAAAGAAATAAAGGAAAACCAGGCGGTCGCCACGCATAAAAAACAGGTCCTGTGGAATAATAAGGATTATTCACCCAGAAGCCCTGTCCACTGGTAATCTTCCAGCCAAGTTCATCCCACCAATCACCCCACACATCAACTGAATTGTCAAGCGTGAGTATAAATCCTGTCCTTAACACAAGCGCAACAAGAAAAATTGATAACAGGACTTTCAAGTTCTTTTTTTCCATATACGAATAACAGGGTTTGGATGACACCAATCATAAGGAATATTTTCAGATTGAATGAACTTCCATTTCAAAAATGTCGCATCTTTTCTAAATTCCTTTAAAAGTTCGTATTTAGAAAATCTTTCTTCCATTTTTTCCAGAGAGCTTCCTCTTAACCACTGGTACTGACTGACAACATAATACTGGGCTCTGTTGTATTCCGGACCTTCGATAAAGATGTTGTATTTCAGATACTGAAATGGAGGACATCTCCATGGAGAAGGCGCCTCAAGAAGACCAATACCTGTTTTTTCAGGGATATTTTCATTAATCCATCTGCCAGCAAGAGTGCGAGTGTTCTCGCAAGAAAAAAGGTTAATGTGGCTGAAGCTAAATATGAATGTCCATATAAACACAATAGCGGCTGTCAAAAAGGAAAAACTTTTGCTAATCTTTGAAAAGCCGATGGCAATAATCAAAAAGATGTATGGATAAATTATAAAGGAATAATGAACCCATCTACCAGTACCGATGCCAAAGTATATAAGCGCAGGCAATAAACTGAATAGAATCACCCGTGCTTTTTTATCAGGTCTGACAAACAAAACAAATAGATAAAATATAAAGATTATCCATATGCCTGTGCCAAGCCCGTATCTCAACGATGTCAGCAGAAAATATCCGAGATTATCAAAACCCGCAGAACCTTTCCAGTATGACTGGATATAGGAAATCTCGTTGATAAACTCACTGAAGGATAAAATTACATAAGGATTTGTGATCAAATACGAGGAAATGAAACATACAAAACATATCAAAAGATTTTTCAAAAGCGACTTCGGTTCTGGACAGGTAAATATTACAGAAAAGACAACTGAGACGAAAACATATCCATATGAAAGTAAACTGCCCATTGAAAACCCAGCAAAAATCGAAGATAACACAAGAGATGAATTTGCTCTTTCATCAACGTATTTGAAAATAAAATAGAGAGAACAAACAACCCATAACAACCCTGAAGTATATGGCTTTAAATAATGCGACCAGATTGTGAAACCTGGCACAGAAATAAAAAGAAGAGTCAGAATAAAAGCATGCTTGTTATCGCGGGTAATCCTTAAAAGAAGGAAAAATAAAACAAATGCCGAGGGGATGAAAAAAATAACACCAAACAATCTGGAAAATGTATATAATTTCCCCACTTCTTCAGGGTGAAGGAAATATGAACGCATATCATTTTTAAGATTAACCAAGCCGCACAGTTCACATAATTTCAAGAATGCAGCCATGGGATAAAGATAGGTGCCACCATACTCAAAAAAATGTGGATTGAAATCCAGTTTTGCAGGATTCATTTTGCTTAAACTTGCTAAAACAGCCTGCTCGTCAGCACCATATGTTCTTAGCAGATAGCTTCTCATCGAATTGATTATTTCCAGAGACACATTTTTCTTCTTATTGTTAACAATCACTGTCATCTTTCTGGATGTATCATAATCAGGAGAATAGGAGGCCCCATAATAAATCTGCATTTTCTGTATTTCAAGATGAGTTGAAAGCATTGGCTCAACCATATCCTGAACAATTTCCGCATCCCCAAATACAAGAGAAATCCGCTCTCTGTCTGGTATTCCCCAGTTTATACCTTTTGTGTGAAGAAAGAGACCACAGGCTGCAATTATCAGAAAAAAGACTGTCTTTTTAATCATGTTATCCTGTATTTTAAAATAGCGAATATCGCCTTAAATCCGTCAACCCATCCAATTTTCTTTCCGATTTTTCTTGGATTATATGAGATAGAAACCTCCCTTATCTTATAGCCCTTTTTCAGAATTTTGCAGGTTATTTCCGGTTCAATTTCAAACCTTTTTGATTTCAGTCCAAGTTCGAGCAAGATATCCTTTCTGCAAAGCTTGTAGCAGGTTTCCATATCTGTAAGTTTTGCCCTGTAAAGTAAATTGGTGAGAAATGTGAGGAATTTATTTGCGAGAAAACTCAAAAACGAAATTTTCCGTTTTTCAAGAAATCTTGAGCCATAAACAACACTGTGGTTTCTGTCAATAGCCTGAGTTAATTTTATAATATCAGAAGGGTCTAGTTCTAAGTCTGCGTCCTGAATAATAACATAATCACCTGTTGCTTTGCTTAACCCGTTTATAATAGCAGAACCTTTTCCCCTGTTTGGCTTTTGAGAAATCACACAGATTTTTTTTTCTTTCGAACGAATAGAATCAAGAATTTCGCCGGTGGCGTCCGTTGAACCATCATCTATTACAATAACTTCTTTTTCCAGTTTCAAAGACAGGACTCTTTCAACAACTATGGCAATGCTATCTTGCTCATTGTAAACAGGAATTAAGATTGAAATTTTCATACTAATATAATATCACACCCGCGGTTCCAAACATCACGCTGATTATGGTAAAATATTGTAATGATTGAAGCAATAGCATTGAGTATTTTACAGGGAATAACAGAATTCATCCCGGTAAGCAGTTCCGGACATATCTTCTATGCGGGTCAAAAGTTTATGCATACCGCATATAACCTGCCATTTATGGTATCAGTCCATATGGGAAGCGCTCTGGCAATTGTTTTCTATTTTTCGCGGCGACTTAAAAAAATGTTTCTTTCTTTGCTAAAAATAAAAAATTCCAAATATTCAGAAGAAAAACAAATGTGGAAATATGTTTTAATAGGTTCCATACCCGCGGCAATAGCAGGCCTTGCATTCGAACAAAAAATAGAAAAATTTACGACAGTTTCTCTTGTTGGAATTTGCTGGATCATAAACGGACTGATCCTGATTTTCGGAGAAATCCTGAGTCAGAAAAAAAATCATAAACAAATCAATATTTACACAGCTTTTTTTATTGGTGTTTCCCAGTCAATAGCAATACTACCAGGGATTTCTCGCTCTGGCTCAACAATAACTGCGGCAAGATTATCCGGTATGGAGCCAGAAAAATCTTTCGAATTTTCATTTTTGCTCGGAATTATTGCAATTTTTGGATCTTTTGTTCTTGAAATTTTAAAAAAACCTGAAGGATTTAATCTTTTCTGCATTACAGGAACAGTAATTGCTTTCCTATCCGGATATTTTTCATTGTTTATTCTTTCAAGGTCTGTAAGTTTAAACAGAATGAAATGGTTCGGATTTTATACAATCATTGCGGGAATGTTCGCACTTGCGGGTGGACGATTATGAAGCATAAAAGTGTAAAAGTACTTTCAAAAAAGATTCTAAATGATAAATATGTGGAAATGGTTCTTGAAAATAACCTTGAACCATTTCCAAAACCAGGACAATTTGTGCATATTCTTACAACAGGTGCTTTCATGCGAAGGCCATTATCAATTGCCGGTTGCACAGAAAACAAGATAAAACTTGTTTTTCAGATAAAAGGCCCTGGCACCGCAAAACTATCGGAAATAAATGAAGGAATTAATCTTGATATCATAGGCCCTCTTGGAAATGGTTTTCCATCTGTCAGCAGCAAAAAAATGATTTATCTTGTTGCAGGTGGAATAGGCGTTGCGCCTCTTTTGTTCGCCGCAAAAAATTTCTTATGTGAAAACAAAAATTTCAAGTTTTTTTACGGAGCAAGAACGGGCAAAGACCTTCTCATTTCAGTTTTACCGGATGGGAATTATGAAAAATTTCTTTCAACAGACGACGGAAGTTATGGAGAAAAGGCAACTGTTCTGGAAATATTTGAAAGAGAAACCGCACACAAAAAACCCGACATTGTGTTTTCTGCCGGACCAATTTCCATGTTAAAAAAACTCAGTCGATTATGCGGTAAGAAAAAAATCAAAACTTATGTGTCTCTCGAAAATGTGATGTTCTGTGGCCTTGGAGTCTGCCAGGGATGCATTGTCGAAACAATGAATGGTTATAAAAGAATCTGTAAAGATGGACCAGTTTTCGAACATACGGAGATAAAGTG
>JAMWBU010000019.1 GCA_023819255.1 Candidatus Omnitrophota bacterium | reverse complement strand
TTTATCGCATATCACACCCTTTTTTCGTATCTTGCGAATGAGTTTGGATTCCAGATTGCTGGATGCATTGAAGCGAAGCCAGGCATTCCGCCATCGTCAGGAGATATAAAAAAAATCATTGACACAGCCAACAGAGTAAAGCCGAATGCCATTCTGTTTAATGTCTACAGTCCCAAAAAACCGGTTGAATTTATCGCAAATAAAACCGGACTTAAAACAATACTTGTTCCTCACGATGTTGGTTCGCTTCCACAGACAGACGACTGGTTTTCTTTTATGGATAAGGTCATTTCTCTGCTATCGGAGGCGTGATTATGGAAAACATTTCTTTTCTCTCTATTCCATTCATCGGATGCGTTCTTTTAATCCTGCTTCATACCTATTTTGGAGTCCATGTCCTTGAAAGAGGAATCATTTTTGTCGACCTGACGCTTGCTCAGTTTATCTCTGTTGGCGCGGCAGCAGCGATCTATCTCGGAAAGGAATCATATCAATCCATCTATGCTGTTGTTTTTGCTGTTGCAGGCGCATTTTTATTCTCCCTATCAAAGAAAATCGCGAAACTGGTTTATATTGAGGCTTTCATTGGAGTTCTTTACATCTTTTCATTTGCCGCAAGCATCCTTTTTCTTGATAGAACTCCGCACGGGCTTGAGGAATTAAAAAATATCCTCAATGGCAACATTCTCTGGATTACCGGCAAGGATTTGTTTACAATGTTTACTCTGTACATAGTAATCGGCGCTTTTCAGTTTGTTTACAGAGAAAAATTTCTCGCGCTTTCAAAAGGCGAACAAAGTTCTGGCCTCTGGGAATTTTTGTTTTTCCTAAGTTTTGCCCTGATGCTTGTCAACTCAATAAAAATAGCAGGCATACTTCAGGTGTTTGCCTTTTTGATAATCCCTGCTTTGATTGGAAAACTAACGGCGCAGGTGCCAGGCAAAATCATTTTGAGAGGCTGGATCGCAGGACTTATTGCAAGCATTGCAGGAATGTTAATTTCTTATAAATTTGATATTTCAACATCATCCTTGATCGTTGCATTTTTAAGTATAACATTTTTTGTAATGCTGGGAGCGGAAATGAGAAAAAAAAGAAGAATTTGACGCGTCAGGTGCACTCGTCAAAAACATTTTTACATCTCTATATTGTGAAATACTGGATTTTCTCAAAGCACAGGGTTTTAGAAAAAATCGTTTGACGAATCCGCGATGTTGCATTACAATGAAAGGTTAAGCAATCAATCCTATCCTGGTGGCAAAAAAATCAAGAAATAAAGGAATTAAAAGAGTTTTTATCAAGAAAATAACTTTTTGTTGAATACGGCTGTCAAAAAATCGAAAAAAAGACAGCCATACCATAATTGTACGACCCGGATAAATGAAAATGTTTGCCCTGAATAAAAAAAAGAAGCCTCAGAACTGGGATTTTGATTATGCTGGCTGTGCTCCTGATGTCCTTTTCAGGAAACTTAGAACTTCTCAAAAAGGGTTAACCGAAGATGAAGCAGAAATTCGCCTGAAGGAATATGGTTATAACGAACCCTCAAGAAAGAAAAAAAGGACTATCATTTTTCAGATTATCTCCAAATTTTTCAATCCCCTCGTAATTGTTCTTTTAATCATAGCCGGCTTTTCTCTCTTCTTTGGCGAGAAGGTAAACGCGAGTCTGGTTATCCTGATGGCCATAATGAGCGTATTTTTGTCTTTTATACAGGAGTATCGCGCTGGAAAGGAAGCAGAGCGGCTTAGCGAAATGGTGCGCGCTACCGCCACAGTTTACCGCAATGGCAAACCGAAAGAAATAAAAATAAGGGAAATAGTGCCGGGTGATGTTGTTTATCTATCTGCCGGCGACATAATCCCGGCAGATTTACGAATCATATCCTGTAAGGATTTATTTATTAATCAAGCAGCGTTAACTGGAGAATCCTTCCCTGTTGAAAAAACAGATGAACCGGCAAAACAAAAAAACGGTGTTCCCGCAGAGTTAAACAATATCGTTTTTATGGGCTCGACCGTTGTAAGCGGAACCGCCTCAGGAGTGGTAGCGAAGACCGGTCTTGCGACACAATTTGGAGAACTTTCCAGTAAACTTGCCACGATAACTATTGAAAGCGGTTTTGATAGGGGCATCCGAGAATTTACATGGCTGATGATTAGAGCAATGCTGATTCTGGTGCTTGTAATATTTGCTATAAATGCCTTCTTCAAAAAAGGAGATATGGTTCAGGCGCTGCTTTTTTCTCTTTCAGTTGCGGTTGGTCTCACCCCGGAAATGCTACCAATGCTGGTTACGATTAACCTTTCCAAAGGCGCGATAGCTATGTCTAAAAAGGGCGTCATCGTTAAACGTCTGAATTCAATTCAAAACTTCGGAGCTATGGATATACTTTGTACGGATAAAACTGGAACGCTTACGTTGGATAAAATTGTTCTGGAGAAGCATTGCGATGTGGTTAGAAGGGACGATGAAGAAGTATTAAGATTTGCATACATTAACAGCTTTTATCAGACCGGGCTTAAGAATATCCTTGACCGGGCCATATTAGAATATGAAAAATTGCTGGTGGAGCAATACAAAAAGGTTGATGAAATACCATTTGATTTTTCAAGGAAAATGATGTCAGTGGTTGTGGAAATAAACGGCAAACACAGGATCATTACAAAGGGCGCTCCGGAGGAAATCTTTAAGAGATGCGCAAAATATGAACTCGACGGTGAATTACTGGATATGGATCAATTGGTACTTACAGACCTTAAAACTGAATACGATGAATTAAGCGCAGATGGATTCAGGGTTCTGGCTATTGCATATAAGGATTTTGAGAAGACAAGGGAAAAATACACAAAAGACGATGAACAGAACCTTATTCTGAAAGGGTACATTGCTTTCCTTGATCCACCAAAACCGACTGCCAGAAGAACAATAGAGGCATTAAAAAAATTGGGTATAGAATTTAAGGTATTAACCGGAGACAATGAATTGGTAACCAGGAAAATATGTAGCGAGGTCGGACTTGATGTAAAAGGAATTATTACCGGCAAACAGGTGGAAAAGGCAAGCGACACCGAACTAAAAGAATTAGTAAAAAAAACTTCTGTTTTCGCAAGATTGTCGCCGATACAAAAAGAAAAAGTAATCCGGGCACTACATGCAAACAAACATATTGTCGGTTATTTAGGAGATGGCATCAATGACGCAGCAGCATTAAAAGCTGCGGATGTGGGCATTTCAGTAAATAATGCCGTGGATATTGCCAAGGAGTCAGCCGATATTATACTCCTTAAAAAAAGCCTCATGGTTTTAAAAGACGGCATTACGGAAGGAAGAAAAACATTCGGAAACATACTAAAGTATATCAAGATGGGCTCGAGTTCAAATTTTGGCAATATGTTAAGTATGACTGGTGCAAGCATATTTCTACCCTTTTTACCGATGTTACCAATTCAGATACTTTTAAATAATTTTCTTTATGACCTGTCTCAGATTGCTATTCCAGCAGATGATGTGGACAAAGAATACCTCTTGAAAGCAAGGCCCTGGAATGTGGGATATATTAAAAGATTTATGGTCATAATCGGTCCCATCAGTTCCATATTCGATTTTGTGACATTTGGGGTATTATTGTTTGTTTTTAAAGCTTCTGAATCATTTTTTCATACTGGATGGTTTCTTGAATCTCTCTGTACACAGACACTGGTAATACATATAATCCGCACAGGCAAAAAGCCGTTTATCGAAAGTATGCCGGGTCAGTTTTTGATATTCGCTTCCATTTACATTGTTACCATAGGCCTTGTAATTCCATTTACTCCTTTAGGTAATCATTTTGGATTTGTCTCTCCACCAGCCGCTTACTTTATTTTTCTTGTCGCCATTATCATAACTTATCTTTTTTTGGTTCAGAGCGTAAAAGAATGGTTTATAAAAAGATATGGCTATGAATAAAAAATTGTTTTTGAAGTAACCAGTCAGATACTGGATTCAGCAGGGAAATGGCTGAATCATTTTGGAAACACTACATTTTTATTTAATTATCCCTTCTCAAAACAGAAAATATAAAAGACCATCCGGCTCAAGGATTAAATCGACAAAATGAATTTATAGCTTACGATTGCTTACTGAACAAAAAAAGCGAACCTTTTTCGAACAAGAATTTCTGCCCTGACCGGCAGAAACCCGCCCCAGTGGCTCGCCCGCCTTAAGGCAGGCAAAGCCCGCAAAATTCAAAATGTCTGAGATGGTCGGGGCGAGTGGATTTGAACCACCGACCTCCTGGTCCCGAACCAGGCGCTCTAAACCAGGCTGAGCCACGCCCCGGGTGCGCCCAGCCTGATTTGAACAGGCAACTTTCGGGTCCGCAACCCGACGTTCTATCCAGTTGAACTATGGGCGCTTGCATAATATTATACAATCAGTAAGATGAAATGAGAAGAATTAATACTCATACAATTTCCATCAGTGGAGAAAGAAGATGTCGTCCTTATAAAGGCGACTGAGGAGATTTTAATAATGAGGGAAAATAAAAAAGATACACATTACAGATGAAGGAAACTAAAATGAATAGATACCTCTTCCTTTGCTATCAATGCCAACAATTGCTGGAAAATTCTCAACAACCATTCTGTAGATTGCTTCTGGACCAAGCTCACAAAATGCAATGGCCTCAGATTTTTTTACAAATTGAGATAAATAAGCGCCACAACCGCCATATGTAATAAAATAAACTGCGCCATATTTGACAATCGCCTTTCTTACATCGTCTGAACGGATACCTTTGCCAATCATTCCTTTCAGTCCTGCTCTTAAAAGATCAGGAGTGTATCTATCCATTCTTGAACTTGTTGTGGGACCGCAGGAACCAATAATTTTTCCCGGTGGAGCCGGAGTTGGACCAACATAGTATATGGTCTGATTGCGTAAATCAAAGGGAAGGTTTTTTTTGCTTTTCAACATTTCAAAAAGAATTTTGTGCGCGGCATCCCGCGCTCCATAGATTAAACCAGATATTTCAACAAACTCGCCTGCTACCAGTTCATTGATAATCTTTTGTTCAAGGGGTGTAATTATTTTCTTCATATAATCCCCTGATGCATCCTGTGCGCCCAACAGGAAATCGAAACAGCAACAGGGAACCCTGCGATATGCGTTGGAAATGTCCTTATTCTTGCATCCAGACAGGTAAAAGTCCCACCAAGGCCTCCAGGTCCGATACCAAGTTGATTTAGTCTTGAAATAATTTTCTTTTCCAGATAAGCCATATCAAACCTTTTTTTTCTTCCAATATCCACAAGTGCCTTTTTCGAAAGATACATTGCTTTTTCTGCTGTGCCTCCCATACCTATGCCGATAAAAACAGGCGGACATGGATTTGCCCCTGCTTTTTTTACACAATCAGCAACAAATTCAACAATTTCATCAGGTTCTGTTGATGGTAAAAACATTTTCAGCCGACTGGTGTTTTCAGAGCCAAATCCCTTAATTAAAACAGAAAACCTTATACTGTCGCCAGGTATACTTTCACACCACAAAATCGATGGAGTATTATCCATTGTATTTTTTCTATCAGGCACAGAAACAACTGATTTTCTCAAATAAAAATCCGTGTACGCGCTTTTTACAGCAAAATCAACAAGTTCCTGCAATGATTTAAATCTTTCAAATTCAATTTTTGTGCCACTGCCAATTTCAAAAAACAAAACAACCATTCCTGTATCCTGACATAATGGAATCTTTTTTTCTTCGGCTATTTTGATATTTTCAACGATAGCATTCAGAACTTCTTTGCCATAAATGCTTTTTTCCATTCTTCTCGCATCATAAATCAATTTTCTAATGTGTGGCTCAAGAGAAAAACTCGCCTTCTCTATCGCCAGATAAACTTTTTCTATGATTTCTCTTTCTTTAATCATTCTCATTTCAATCTGCCATATGGTATCGCACAATTTCATTAATGCACTTTGTAAGATTAAGATAAAGCCCTTCTGGTATGTATTTTACCACCGGTATATGGCCAATCGGAATTTTATGTAAAAATCTGAGGGCTTCGATATGCTTCTCCGGTAGCTTAAAAGAGGTCGGTTCTCGCGCCTGACATTTTGAACAAACAAGCCCGCCGAGATTCCCGCTGAAAAAATAAAGATTATTATTTGTTCCGCAAACAAGGCATTTTTCAAGAAATGGACCGACACCGAGTAAAAACAGAATTCTTTCTGTCACAACAATCTCAAGGGCCCTGTGATTATCGAGCCCTGGAATGATTTTGCCCGCCTCAAACAGAAGGTTAAAAATCTGGGTGCTGTTAAATTTCGCACAAGGAATAAATCTGTCAATCTGTAAAATCAGTTTCTTCCAGATATTCGCATTTTCACCCTGAAAGTTAAAGCTTTCAACCACTTCTGGTTTTGTGACAAGTTCCAGTCCGCCTTTTTGCTTCAAATACGCCAGTGCCTCAATACAAACACCCTGTTGAAACGCGAGCGGCGGCACTTTTCTCGCAGAAGATCTAACGCCTTTCATCAAGCCAGTAATCTTTCCAATAGAGTCAGTCAAGAGGTTTACGATAACACTTGTCTCGCGAAAATCAGTTCTTTTCAGAACTATCGCTTTTATTCGGGTTGGCGGCATCTGAAACCTTAAATATTCCAAAGGAAAGTAAAACCTTCATTCCCTGTTCAATGGTTACTGGCAAAACATTAATCCTGTCTCTGTGAATGTTAAGCAGAAGTCCTGTTGTCGGATTTGGAACTGTTGGAACAAAAACCGTCCAGTACTCATTACCCTGGCCTTCAAAAAGCGGATCTCTGCTTGTGATAAAACCAATTGTTGTAATGCCTTCACTCAGAGTTATAAGAGCAACTCCGGAAAAAGTCTCTTTTTCCTTTCTAAATACCTGTTGCAAAATGGAATGAACAAAATGATAGAGGCGGTTAAAAATTGGCACGGAAAGGAAACCTTTTTCAATATAACGCAAAATCTTTCTTCCGAAAATATTTTGAGCAAAAAATCCGAGAACTAAAATTATCGCTATAAGTGAGATAAAGCCAAGCCCCCTTACATAGAACTGTGGAATTGCCTTTTGAATCCACTGACCTATAAGGCCCTCAAGGAAAATAAAAATTTTCCACAATATCCAGACAGATACTGCTGCAGGCACAATAACAATAACACCTGAAATGAAATATGATTTCAATTTCATTGTAATATTGTAAATCTTTCGAGAATTTGAAACAACAGTACCGTTAATAAAATGCCAAAAATCGCTCCGATGACTGTCTCTTCAAGGGTGTGAATGTGTTTTATGATACGACCCTGCGCAACCCAGATAGCAAGAAGCAAAACAAGAACTGAAACAAGAGGTTCGCTCCTGAACGTGAGCATTGAAACAATAACCCAGATGCTAAAAGCAATCCCGCTGTGAACGCTCGGCATTCCGCCAGAAATAAGAGCCTGCTTTCTTATCAACGACTTGAGCATTACATAAAGAAAACTGATGAAGAACAGAACAATAAAAGTAAAATGCCAGGGCGATTCAGCAAGATTTTCAAAAGCATTTCTAAAAGATGGCGGGAAGTATCTGGCAAAAAGAAGATACCCTATAATTACAGAGGTTATCGTTGAAACAAGAACTGCTGAGGCAGCAACATCCTTAATTTTTCTTATCTGTATATGATACTGGTTGAAAAACATATCAGAGAACATTTCAATGGCTGTGTTGAGTATTTCAGCAACAATCACCATTGAAACAACGAGCACAAGAACAAGAAAATCAACAAATGGCAACTTAAAAAAAATTCCACAAAGAATAACAACGCAACCTATCCCGAAATGAATTCGCAGATTCCTTTCATTTTTCAGGGCATAAAACAAACCTCTGAAAGAGTTTGTGAAACTTTCAACAATATCCTGATTTTTTTCGTTCTGCATTAATACACCTTGAAATTTCAAAGAAAAGTTTATCCTGCTGTTTTTTCATTTTACCATAATTATCTGGATTATTGTCATTATAGCCGGATATATGAAGAAGACCGTGCACAATAAGATACAAAATTTCATCTTCGAGACTGTGATTTTCGTCTGTTGCCTGTCTTCTGGCTGTCTCAATAGATATAACAATCTCGACCGTAGAGCCAGTTCTAAAGGTCAAAACATCTGTGGAAACATTCTTTTGAAGAAATTGTTTGTTAAGCCGAATTATTTCTTTATCCTCTGCCAGAACAACATTCACTTTTTTTGTGGAATCTGGCATTTTTTTTTCAAGAAAATAAATGCCGCAATCCAGATATTCAAAATTAACCTTGATTTTTCTCTGTCTGTCTATCAGTGATATTTTTTTTCGGCTGCGGTCTGTAGTGGGATTCATATGCCTTTATAATCCTTTTTACAAGCGGATGCCTAACAACATCCTTCTCATTGAAATAAACAAACCTCACTCCCTTAACTCCGCTGAGAACCTTCTCGCATATGACAAGTCCTGAGGTTTCTCTTGAAAGCGGTAGATCAATCTGAGTGGTATCGCCTGTAACAACCGCCTTTGAATCCGAACCAAGTCGGGTGAGAAACATCTTCATCTGTTCGCCTGTTGTGTTTTGCGCCTCATCAAGAATTATGAATGCGTCATTCAGTGTTCTTCCGCGCATATATGCAAGGGGAATAATCTCTATGATTTTCCTTTCACTCCATCTCTTCAATTCCTCATATCTCAAAAGGTCAAACAAAGCATCGTATATCGGCTGCAAATATGGTTTTATTTTTTCCTCCAGGTCCCCTGGCAAAAAGCCTAATCTTTCTCCTGCCTCAAGCGCGGGCCGGGTTAAAATAACCCTGCTGAAAAGTCCGCTGCGCAATGACTCAATGGCGAGCGCCACAGCAAGATAGGTTTTGCCTGTGCCCGCCGGGCCGATACCAACAGTCAATGAATATTTGCGTATCGCTCTTATGTAAGAACGTTGATGAACACTTCGAGGGAAAATCGACTCTTTTCTTGAACCAATGACAATAGAATCCGCTGATCCAGATGCTTCTGTCGGCTGGTGTTTTTTCTCTGAATGCAATTTTCTTTCTTCATCCTCTGGCATTGCATCAAGAATGTCCTGAGGTGTGAGATATTTCATCCTGTGCATTTTCTGACGCAGATTTTCAAATGTTTTCCGGGCTTTTTCAATCCCTATCTGCTCTCCGCGCATTCTGACAACATTGCCTCGAGCAAAAATCTCCACGCCAAGAAAATCTTCAAGCAATCTCAAATTTTCATCATGTTTTCCAAATATGACCTGGGCTTCATGGTTGGTCAAAACAATTTCTTTTGATGAGGACATATCAAGGGATTACAAGTTCGGTTCCGGGTATTAAAACACTGGGATTTTTAATTCTTGATTTATTTGCATCGTATATCTTTTTCCACTCTTTAGAATCGCCATAAAATCTTCTCGATATAATGGAAAGGGTGTCGCCCTTTTTCACAGTATAGGATTTCCCACTGCCTGCTGGTTTCACCTTTGGCTCATCGGGAAGAACCGGTTCAAGCTGTTTTGCCTGAATTGTCGCTTTTACCCTGCCCAGTTCAGCAAGAACCTGATCGCATGCGGCAAGCGCTTTATTCGAAGCGGTTATCGCTTTTTCACTCGCTTCGTTCGCAGCCGCGATAGCCCTGTTAGCAGCGTCTATAGCCCGCTGAGCCGCCTGATCTGCGTGTTCCATTGCTTCCTTTGCCGCTTTGCTTGCAGCAGCAATGGCTTTTTCTGACGATTCATTGGCTGCCGCAATAGCCCTTTCAGCAGCTTCATTGGCAGCCTTTACCGCTTGCGCCGCTGATTCGATCGCTTTGTTTGACGCTTCAAGCGCTTTTTCTGCCGTCGCATTTGCCTGATTACTTGTGTTGTAGGATTCCTGGGCGTATTTTTCTGCGTTCTTGCTTATTTCCATTGCTGTTTCAATGAGAGATTTCGCCTGCATTATCTGAATTTCAACCTCCTGCTTTTCAGAACGCGGAGTTTTCTCTTTGCTTTTTGAAGGCTTGAATACAGGTTCCGCTGCTTTTGCCTGCTCAGATGAATTTCTGGAAGATTCAACCTGACCGGCAGGTTCTTCAAGAGCAGAAATTTTTTGAACATCCTGTTTTTTTCCGATCATATTGCAACCAGAAAATAGGAAAGCAAATATAGAAATAATAATCGCTGTTTTCTCCATTTTTTCCCCTTTTTTTTACCTTATCAAATTTATCACTCTTTTGGCTTGAAGTCAACTTTTATGTAAAGATCTCTAAGCTGATTCCAATCAACAGGACCTGGCGCTTCGCTCAAAGGACAGAAACCTTTCTGGGTTTTTGGAAACGCTATGGTTTCTCTGATGGAATCCTCATTTCTCAATATCATAACCAGCCTGTCAAGTCCAAAAGCAAGCCCGCCGTGTGGCGGAGCTCCATAGCTGAGCGCTTCAAGCAAAAAACCAAATCTTTCATTGTATTGTTCAGGTTTCATATTGAGAATTGAGAAAATTTTCATCTGCAATTCTTTCTGATGAATTCTAATGCTGCCTCCGCCAATCTCTGTTCCATTAAGCACCAGGTCATAGGCGCGTGATTTTGCCTTTAATGGCTGGCTCTCCAGCTGTTCAATATCCTGAATTTTCGGACTTGTGAAAGGGTGATGAACGCACTGCAATCTCTGTTCTTCCCGATTGAACTCAAACAACGGAAAATCTACAACCCACAGAAAATTCAATGCTTTTTCATTGATCAAGTTAAGCTTTCTCGCGGTGTCTATTCTTATTTCACCAAGAGTTTCGCAAACCCAGAGGTTTTCTCCGCCAAGAAACAAAAGAAGAGAACCTGGTTTAATTTCAAGGCGCGTCTTCAGTTTATCAATCACTGATTCTTTCAATGATTTTTTCAAAGGTGAAACAACTTCGTTCTGTCTGAATCTTATCCAGCCAATTCCTTTCCCGCCCTTTTGTTTTACAAATTCATTCAGATTATCAACATCCTTGATGGAAATGTTTTCGCCCTGTTCAACAAGCAATCCCTTGATTGTTCCACCTGAATTCAGTATGTTTTCAAGAATGCTGCTTCCAGAATCGCGGAAAATTTCCGAAAGTTCTATGATTTCCATTCCAAACCTCGTATCAGGTTTGTCTGTTCCAAATCTGTTCATGGCCTGATCATATGTAAGCCGTAAAAATGGCGTTTTAATCTCAAAATCAGTGGTTTTTTCTATGGAGTACTTTATCAGCCGTTCTGAAAACTCCATAACATCTTTTTCTTCAACAAATGACATCTCAATGTCAACCTGAGTAAATTCAGGTTGCCTGTCAGAACGAAGGTCTTCGTCTCTGAAACATCGCGCGATTTGATAGTATCTGTCAAAACCGGATACCATAAGAATTTGCTTGAATAGCTGTGGCGATTGTGGCAAAGCATAGAAATTTCCCGGGTTTAATCTGGAAGGCACCAGAAAATCTCTCGCTCCTTCAGGAGTGCTTCTGGTAAGAATCGGCGTTTCAATCTCAACAAAATTCTCGGATGAAAAAAACTCACGCAGTTTTCCGGTGAAAATAGATCGAAAAACTATGTTTTCTCTCAAATCCTGTCTTCTCAAATCAAGGTATCTGTACTTCAATCTGGTATTCTCATTAATTTTCTTGCTCTCCTGGATCTCGAATGGAAGGACGTCAGAACTGTTAAGAATTTTTATGTTTTCAACTGCAACCTCAATAGTTCCAGTTAAAATCTTCGGATTGACTGTTTCAGGGGAACGTTCAACAACCGTTCCCATAACCTGTATCACAAATTCCTGCCTGATTTTTTTAATGAGTTCAACAAAATCGCTTTCAAGTTGTGGAAGATTACAAACAATCTGGGTAATCCCGTATCTATCGCGAAGATCAAAAAATATTACATTGCCATGGTCCCTTATAGATGAAACCCAGCCGGCAAGAATAACCTTTGTTCCAACATCATCAGAAGTCAACTGTCCGCATGTAAAAGTTCTAAACATTCTTTAACCCCTTTAAAAAGTTAGAAAATTGATCAAATTTTATATGTTTTTGACTGCCGTCCTTCATATTCCTGTACAGAAAACAATTCTCTACAAGTTCGTCGTCCCCCAGAATCAAAACATGTTTCGCTTCTTCTCTGTCGGCAACTTTCAGATGATTTTTAAGAGACCTTTCATTGTAATCCAGTATCAGTTTTATTCCTTCAATCCTTGAATTGTTGATCAGAATTGTGCCCTGTTGCAGCGCTTTGTCTCCAAGGAAAAAAACAAGAATTTCAATGCCTTCTTTCGTTTCGGGAGCAACCAAATCGCATAATCTGTCCATACCTATCGCAAATCCCGCGGCAGGAGTGTGTGGGCCGCCAAGATCTTTAACAAGGTTGTTGTATCTTCCACCGCCAGCAACAGCAGTTTCCTCGCCATTGATCTTTAATTCAAAAACAGTCATTGTATAATAATCAAGCCCCCTGACAAGATGCGAATTTTCAATAAATTGAATATTATGATTCATGAGACAATTATAAATGGTCTGCTGATGTTTTTTGCAACCATCGCAAAGAATCTGTTGTATTGATGGAACATCTTTAATTATATCCCTGCATGAAACAACCTTGCAGTCAAGAACACGCAAAACATTGTGCCGCAACCTTGTTTGACAATCCTGACATAATTCATTAGCGCGCAAGATCAAAAACTTTTGCAATATGTTGCTATACTCAATTTTACATCTATCGCATCCTACTGAATTTATTTCAAAAGAGTAATGGCTGACTTTAAGCCGATTTAGAATTCTTGAAAGAATTACTATCAACTCTGCGTCAAAATAAGGACTTTCACCGCCGAAAATCTCTGCACCTATCTGATAGAATTGTCTGTATCTGCCTTTTTGCGGTCTGTCATATCTGAACATTGGTCCTGAATAATAAAGCCGCGTGACTCTTTTTTTTGCGTGAAGCTGGTGCTGGAGATAAGCGCGCACCACAGAAGCGGTCGCCTCTGGTCTGAGAGCCAGCAATCTATCTCCTTTATCTTTAAAAACATACATTTCTTTCTGAACAATATCAGTAAAAGATCCGACGCTCCTCTGGAAAAGCCTCAGTTCCTCCACGACAGGAACTCGTATCTCTTCAAATCCAAATTCTTCAATAACATTGAAGGCCTCCCGTTCGACGATCTGCCAGATCTTTGTCTCCCGGGGAAGTATGTCCCTCATCCCTCTGACTGAGTTAATTGTTTCAGCCATATTTTCTTCTTGTGAATCATCTCCTTTTATCCGCCCAGTGTAAATATATTTTACTTGACATCTGTCAAAGAACAAAACATATGTCTTCAAAAAAGATGCCATTTGAAGTAAAATTAACCTATTATGAGGAGAAAAAAAACAGAGGCAATTGCCGATATTCTTGGTTATATTGTGTTCTTTGCAATTTTCAATTCTATTAAAATTTTGCCATGCTCTGTTTATCCATTGATGGCAAAAATAAAAGGCAGGATTTTTTATACTCTTTTTCCCTCTCTGAAAAGAAAGATTAAAAAAAATATGGATGCCGCATACGGAGACCAGATGAGCTACAATCAGAAAGCAGCGCTTATAAAAAAAATCTTTGAAAAACAGGTTTTTTTCTTCTTTGAGTGGGCTCTGTGGACAAAGCTCACTCAAAAAAAAGCGCTTGGACTAATAGAATTCAAAAATCTTGAACCTCTGAAAAAAGTATCTCTTTCAAAAAAACCTGTGGTACTTGTCAGTGCGCATACAGGAAACTTTGCTCTTATGATTGCGGCATTGATTTACGAGGGACTTCCTTTTACCTGGATCGCCCGCGATGCCAACAACCAGTATCTCGCAAGATTTATGGACAGAACAAGACGAAAAAAGGGGATTTATGGAATAAACAAAGAAAATCTCAGTCAAGCCATATCATCCGCATCTGACTGGTTGAGAAAAGGAAACACACTGTGTCTTCTGATTGATCAGCATTCTGGAAAAGGAACCACAGTGAAATTTTTTGGTAAAAAAGTTCAGGCGCCGACAGGTCCTGCTGTTTTTGCAAGAAAATACGACGCGCAGGTGTTCGGAGTGTTTATCCGACACAAAAAAGGATTCAGGCACACAATCTTTGTTGAAGGTCCATACGAACTTGCAAAAACAGACAATACAGAATCTGATTATCAAAAAAATATCCAGCTCTTTTATGAAAGAATCGAGCACCATGTAAAAGAAAGCCCGGAAGAATGGTTCACCTGGCTTCACAGGAGATTCAGATAGAATTATTCAGAAACAATGTATCTATCTCTTGAAACAACTTCAGAAAAAACAGCTTTGCCATTTGAAAAGATATGACGGTTTGTTGCTGTGTAGATGAAATTATCAAATTTTTCTGATCTGGTTATGGAAATTCTTATCTCGCGAGGCATCGGCTTTGTTCCATAAATTGAAACAGTAAGACTGTTCTCTTTGACAAACGCTCTTACCGCAAGCTCGCAGTTATAAGGATTATAAATCTTAAGGTCTACTCCTTCTTCTTTTGAAACAGCGGCGTCAAGCCCCGCGCAAATATAGCTGACTGGCTTTGAATGCGGTTTTCGTTCATAGATGGCAAGCCCGCCATACAATGAAGCAGCATATAAGGTGGATGCAACCTGACATAATCCACCCCCAAATCCAATAACTCTTTTTTCTCCAGAAAGAGTTGGCGCGACTCCAAGTTGTTCTTCAGGAATTCTTGATGAAACATCCTCATTAAAAGAAAAAATCGTTTTAGGCAAAAGAATAAAACCATCAAGATACCTTGCCGCATTTTCTATGTTTACGCCTCTGTCATCAATATTCGGTGTGAAAAAAGTTGTGTATGAAGACCATTTATACGGAAAATTTTCAGCATTCAAAATTAGTCCAGTACTCAATAAGAACAAAAATATCTTGCGCCAGTTCATATTTATTCAACCGTCAATGTCTTTCCTTGAGAACGACCCCATATTTCAGGAAGATACATCAACTGCGCCTTTGCTGGAAGAACATGATAAAAACCCGGGATTTCTGCCCTCAGATAATAAACAATGGTCTTTTCTTTTTCACCCCAGAGCGAAGTAAAAAATACAACCTTTTCGTCCTTTATCTCTCTTGTGCAATACCACCATATTTCTTCCCTGCTCTGTTCAACAACCTCGAAACCCGCTGGAATCGGGTCCTCAATCATTACATATTCATATTTTTCTCCACCTGAAATTGTTATCTCAACTCTTATTGTTTCTCCGCTTTTCACTGCCCTGCTGATCTCATCATAAACATACACCTTATTGCCTTTTTCATCGAACTTCTCTTTTGCCTCCAATTCAGTGTATCTTCTTGATATTTTAAAACCTTTATCAAAAGCGGAAATTGAAATATCTCTCACTGAATAGTTGACATCGTGAGAATAATAAAGATTCCCTTTTCCATTCTTTTCTATTTTTATGAAGTTTTCTTTCCCGGGTTCAAAACGTTCTCCAGGTATCTCCAATTTTGTAGAGAATTTTTCAATATTTGTTCTATCAATCTTCTCCTTTGCCGCCACTGCGTCATTGACATAGACAGACACAATGTAATCGGGAGACAGTTCATCAACCGCCTTTATGAAATCTGTTAGAGCAAAAATGCACATTGCTGTGTCTTTTGTCGAAAACCACATTCCACCTTTTTTATTCATAACAAGGTATCTCAATATTCCTGGAATCTCGTCTCTCTTCGGATCAATAGATAGCATCGCCAGAAGGCCCCAGGCAGTCGCTTCAATATTGCTATTTATCCAGGAATAATTACCGTCCTGTGCCTGCCAGTAACAAATGGACTCACCAGGCTTAACGAGCTTTTTGCATAGATAATCGAGTAGTTCCTGCGCCCTTTTGTCCTTCATCTGATGCAGAATAAGGCATAGCTGAGCAAGAGTATAAGAATTCAATTTATCCCTGTTTTCATAAATATTATCGACTTTCCTGGCATCATTTTCGCCAGCATAATTGAGCGCGTAAAGCATAAATGTTTTTTGATTGAAATCACTGTCTGGCGATGAAATTTTATTTCTCAGAAATTCTTTTGCTTTTTTAAGTTTTTCCTCATTAACAATGTAGCCGCATTTTCTCGCATGAACAAACCCAAAAACAACATATGATGTGATGTAAGGATTGCTTGCATCATTCTGCCACCAGCCCCATCCGCCATCTTCATTCTGATAATTGTAAAGTTTTATAAGACCATCGTTCACCTTTTTTGGGAGGTTCTCAATCATCTTCTCAAAGTTCCTTTTGTCATTTGCAAGAAAATAGAGGTCTTCTTTTTTGATTTTCATAAGAGTATGGGAGACCTGAATGGCAGGCAGAAACGCATTCAATGTTTGTTCAACGCAACCATAAGGATATTTTGCAAGCTCGTCAAGAGAAGTAAAAAGCCCTGAAACAATTGAAGGGTAAATATATGATCTTGCCTCTATGGAAGGCAAAATTACGCCTGCGGGCATATAAAATGTATCTGTTGTTGTATCCTCGCATTTACCGGCAAAAACATATCTTTCGTCTGCTCCGTATAAAAAGACAGGAAGAGTTAGTTCCATTCCATCTTTATAAGGATCCCCGCGGGCGAAAAAAGTGAAGGTTGCGATTTTTGCTGAATTCACCTTTACCTTCCAATCAATCCTGGTTGATTTTCCATTTTCAAGTTCAACGGTTTTTTCTCTCGCATCCAGAATTTCAACTCCAGCAGCATTAAGCTGCGCAAAGATCTTCTGCTTCTCTCCAGTGTAATTGTGTATCACGCCTGTTATCAAAAGTCGATCATCTTCGACCAAAAATCTCGGCGTAATTAGCCTGGCAATAAGCGGTTTTGTGGTAATAACCCTGTCAACGCCTGTTCCAACCTTTGTTTCGGTATCAAAAGCCCTTACTGTTGTCCTCCATGTTGTAAGATTGTCAGGAAACTTTAAATTTACGCTGGCAATCCCATTTTCATTAGTGAAGCCAGAAGGCAACCAGAATGCAGTGTCCTTGAAATTTTTTCGTATATCCGCTGATGAAAAATCCTTTCCCGCGCCTCCATAAAACCAGCGATAAAAAGAATAAAATGTTGATACCCTGTTTTCTTTATTGCCATAAAAAAAGTCCTCAATTTTTGGAACAAGTTCACCTGAAACGGCATATATTGATTCATCAACAACCCCCAGAGAAAATTCAGCGGAAACTGGATTTCCTTTATGGTCAGTTGTCTTGATTGTATAACGGGCAGTTTCTCCGGGCTGAAATTCTTTTTTTGCCGGTTTGATTTCAACATTGAGAAATTTTTCCTTGCAGGAAATTCTCAATATCCTGGTTGCGCTGATAAAGTTTTTGTCTTTTACCCCGCACACCGAAACAAAAATATTTGGGATATAATCTGATTTGATAGGAATCTCTAAAAGTGCGGAATTGCCTGACATATTTATCATCCTGCTTTCAAATAATTTTTGTCCTTCAATGGTGAAGAGAAAATCAATGTCCTTATGAGAGGTATTTATAAGAATCTTTGCTGTCTCATTCACGCTGTATTCTTTCTTATCGGAAACAATCTCTATCTCCTTTTTCCCGTACCCGCAGGGACAAGAATCTTTTTCTGTAATCCAGACATACCCTGTTCCAGTAATAATATTGTTATACTCATCAATGCCCTGGACAGCAATTTGTATATAGCCTGCTTTTCCTGGTTTTATTTTAATTGTTGTTTTTTCTCCTTCAAGGAAAAATTTTTTCGCCAGAATCGGCTTGAAACTCCATCTTCTTTTCTTCCTGTCGTACGTCTCCTGACTTGCAACAACATTGAACTGTTTCTTTCCAGACAAAGGAGACCCGAAATAGTATTTTGTCAATACATTCACAGCTATCTCTTGCTCCAGCGAATAGATGTATTTCTCGGTGGAAAGAATAATTTCAAAACATCCAGGCAGGACAACAACCTGAACGCTTCCTGTTATTTCCCTTCTGCTTAAATCTATCATTCTCGCTTCGATAGTGTATATTTCCTTTCTCTCGTATGATGGCTTTGCCGGTATTTCAAACAAAGCAAATCCGTTTTCATCGGTCTTCGAGTTTCCTGAACAAACAAGAGATCCACGCCACCATCCGCCATATTCTTCCTGTTGTTCATACTCCTGCTGGCATTCATAAACTGACTTTGAGTAAACTGCCCACATAACTTCGGAGTTTTTAACAGGCGCGCCAAAATAATATTTTGCTGCAACAGAAACCTTGATTTTTTCCCCGGGAAGATAGACAGATTTATCAGGATTTAATTCAATAGCAAAATCAGGTTTTCTGTATTCAAAAACCTTGAAATTGCAAGTACCCTTCATTCCTTCTTTTCCGTTTGTATGGAATTCAATTCTGTAGATTCCAAGCGGCGGCTCTTCGGGAAGTTCCCATTGTCCGTAAATAGAACCTGTTTTTTCTGGCTTTATCGTCGTTTCATAAACAACAGAATCATCAGGCGCAAAAATTCTCACACCGCATTCTGAAAAATCGGCAATTCTGTAAAAACTGCCATTATCAACCCTTAAAATTGCCTTAAAATAGACGGTCTGTCCAGGTCTGTATACGGGCCTTTCTGTAAAAGCGTATATTGATCGTTTATGGGTATAAATATTGTCGGTGGAAATTGCATCTGAAAAAGCGCAGGATTTCCCATCTTTCACAACAATTCTGGACTGTTGATTCAAACTGAACTGACCGCTGCTATCGGTTTTCATTTCCTTTGCTGGATTCCAGCGTTCATCAAAAGTATAAACTGTCGCGTCTGCCAGAGCTTTTCCTTTTGAAATAGAAAACACTGTATAAACTTTTTTTTCGTCGCAGGATTTTGATATGAATCCGACATCCGAGACAATAAACCATTGTTTGGTTTGACCGGATCCCTCTGGCTTCATTGTGCAGATGTAAACACCTTCAGG
The DNA here is from genome assembly GCA_023819255.1 of Candidatus Omnitrophota bacterium. GTDB lineage: Bacteria > Ratteibacteria > UBA8468 > B48-G9 > DTJG01 > DTJG01. The sequence goes on along the minus strand of JAMWBU010000019.1, from coordinate 17,764 downwards.
GAAATTGCCGATTACAATCCTTCTACCGTACAGCTCACTCAAAGGGGAAGGATAAGATATATCAAACTTCTTGCTAAAAATCGGTTTTTTTTCTGAAATATCAACAGAATTTAAGATACTGTTTATGGATCGGTCTGTGTATTTTGCCCTGTTAATCTCGTTAAACAAATCAATCTCATAGACATCAATCATAACAGATGGTATCCTGAACGCGTTGAAATAAAGTTTGACCTTTTCTCCTGGCGTAAAAATCCATTCTCTCGAATCTGTGTAAAAATATTTGTCTCTAAGGTTCAGCCTGATGGTGCCGCCATCAAGGACCTGGCGCGCTGAAACGCTGAAACTCATTGAAAATTCTTTATATCCCTGGCGGTAGAAATATATTGAATAACTTCCTGGTTTTAATCCATCAAGGAAAAAAGTTCCGTTTGAATCTGTCTGACCCGAAACATAGATTGGTCCAGAACAACTTACATGCACCTTGCCTAATGGCTTGTTTGTTTGAAAATCCAGAACACTTCCCTTAATACTGCCGCCATAAAAAAGAATGAAATTGGTTCCTGCTGTCTCCTTATTTTCCTCAACAGCAATCGGTCCATTGTATCCTTTCACAAAACCAGGCGCCACGGCATTGATATAAAATGTTCCTGGTTTTAAGCCATCAATTCTATAAAACCCTTTCAGATCCGTCCTGAACCTCTTTCCATCACATTCAATTTCCGCTCCTGAAATGGCTTTTCCTTCAACATCATAAACAAAACCACTTATAGATCCAGGTCTGCTCAAAATAATCTCATAGTTTACAATTCCAAACTTTGGCTGATTAACTTCAATTCTTCCAAGAATGCCATCGCAAAAAGCATCCTTTTTCGCTACAATCCTGTAATAACCTGTTTCTAAATTGGCAAACCTGAATTTTCCATTTTTATCAGAAATCAATTTTTTTATGACAGTTTGAGGGTCTGACGATTTTGAAACGATAACTACGGCATCAGCGACAGGTTTTCTGTCGCCAGTCATTACAGTTCCTGTGATGGTGTCGCCATAACACATTGAAACGAAAAAGAAGAGGGTAAGGACCACTCTTTTCATTCTTTGCCTCCTTCAATAAAAATTTGCGCCTTAAATTTTAATAATCTTGCGCTGCTAACATCATTTATACCGGCATTTCTCAATCCAATCTTCAGGGCATACTGTGCTGTTTTCGCCTCATTTGGAAGGACAATTCCATTTTTCCCATTTTTTTCAACAATGAGACCTTCTGTTTCAGGATTGTAAAAAAAAAGCGAAGGTATCTCGACGGGTTGAACAGGAATTGTAATCTGGATTTTTATCTCTTTCAATTCCTGCTTATCAATTGCCCTGTATCTAAAATCCTGCGTCGCCGCTATAATTGAAAAGTCAACAAGGTTTTCAACAAAACTTTTTTCAGAAAGTAATGTTCCCGCGCAACCCCTTGTCTGATTTCCTTTTTTCAAGGAAACAAATACTGGAATGTTCTCTCTGAAAAGACCCGTAAGATTGGGAAATTTTATTTTTTCGCCTGTTTCAAGATAGTTTTCAATCGCTTTTCTGCAAACGGAAAATGCGGTCTCAGAAATAGAAACAGGCAATATCAAACCTGCTGAAAAAAACAAAAATAAACCTGCCTTTGACCTGTTGCGTTTTGATATCATCTCTGGTAGAAGTATACTATATAAAGCGGATTCTTCAAAAGGGCAAAAACAATGGAAAAAATATCTGTAAGGGTGGCATGTGGTCAGATAAACTCGACTGTCGGAGACCTTAGAAACAACGCTGAAAAAATACTTTTTTATGTTGAAGAAGCTCGCAAACTTGGCGTTGACATCATTTCATTTCCAGAACTTTCTATCACAGGATATCCGCCGGAAGACCTGCTGATGAAGGATTCCTTTTTAAAAGATAATATTAAAACGCTGAATGCCATCGCCAGAAAAATAGGCGACATAATAACAATCATCGGTTTTGTTGATAGAAAGGATTCAAAAATTTTTAATGCGGCCGCTATCGTCCACAACAAAAAAATCAAGGCGATATATCACAAGAAATTGCTGCCAAATTATGGCGTTTTCGATGAAATGAGGTATTTCACACCTGGCGATGAAAGCCCTGTTTACAGGGTTAAAACAGAACACAGCGGATATATTTTCGCAGTGAGTATTTGCGAAGATATCTGGCAAAACAATGGTCCTGTGCCAGAGCAATCAAGAAACCGCGCGTCGATTATTATCAACATAAATGCCTCACCATACCATATGGAAAAGATAAAATTAAGAGAGAAAATAGTAACCGGTTGCGCAAAAAGGAACAATGTTTACATTGTTTACACAAATCTTGTTGGCGGACAGGACGAGCTTGTGTTTGACGGACAGAGTTTTGTTGCCTCGCCTTGTGGAAATGTTATTTCAAGCGCTGATGCATTCAAAGAAAAGCTGCTTATAACTGATGTAGATATAGAGAAATATAATTTCAACACGGAGACAGATTTTACCCTTCGCAAACGAGAGAAAAAAAACATTCCTGTCTGCCTTTCTAAAAAACTTCCGCTTGAAAAAGAGGTTTATGGCGCTCTTATCCTTGGATTAAGGGACTATGTAGAAAAAAACGGATTTGGAAAAATCGTAATTGGTCTCAGCGGCGGAATTGATTCCGCGCTTGTCGCGACAATTGCTGTTGACGCGCTTGGAAAAGACAGAGTGATCTGCGTATTTATGCCGTCAAGATATACATCCTTGCAGTCAAAAAAGGATGTAAAACTACTTACAAAAAATCTTGGAGTGCATCTTCTAATGATACCAATAGAAAAGATTTTCTCCACTTATTTGAAAACCCTTGCACCAATCTTTAAAAACACAAAACCTAATATCACAGAAGAAAACATTCAGGCAAGAATCAGGGGCAATCTTCTTATGGCGCTTTCCAATAAATTCGGATACCTTGTGCTCACAACCGGAAACAAGTCTGAAATAAGCACAGGGTACGCCACGCTCTATGGCGATATGGCAGGTGGATTTGCCGTAATAAAAGATGTTCCAAAAACCCTTGTTTATAAACTGGCAAAACACAGAAATAGATGCGGGAATGTGATTCCTGAAAGCATCTTAGAGAAAGAACCAACAGCGGAATTAAGACCTGATCAGAAAGACACTGATTCTCTTCCACCGTATGAAACGCTTGACTCAATACTGAAATTGTATGTTGAACAGGATAAAAGTATAGATGAAATGGTAAGAGCTGGTTTTGAAAGAAAACTTGTTGAAATGGTTGTAAAAATGGTTGATCGTAGTGAATATAAAAGAAGGCAATCTCCCCCTGGCATCAAAATAACGCCACGGTCATTTGGAAAAGATAGAAGAATGCCCATCACAAACAAGTACCACGGATGATTGTCAGCCAGTGAAAACCTGCTTTACTGTATCATTAACATTGCCTTTTGAAGCGAATGACAGATATTTCATTCTGAAAACAATGCTTCCGGCGATACATAGAATTCCGCTTAAAAACACAGTGTTTTGAATGCCAATGTATTTTCCCAGAAACCCTGCAAGGTATGCACCTACTGGTTGCGTGCCCATAAAAGCGAGGGTGTGAAAACTCATTGTTCTGCCACGCTTTTCATCGGAAACAAGTGTTTGAAGGACTATGTTTCCGGTAACAATCTGAAGCACCATTGTCGCGCCAACAATTGCAAGAATTATCACCGCGAGCCATAATACACTGCAATAGGAAAAGAGAATGATGCATAGCCCGAAAATAATCCCAGCGAAATGGATGACTTTACCGAGTCCTGCGTGTTTTCTTCTTGAAGCAAGATAAATAGCGCCGATAATCGCACCAAATCCGCCACTGCCAACAAGAAAACCAAGAGTCCTTGCGGTGCCGCTGAAAACATCCTTTGCAAAAACAGGCATCAGTACGCCATAAAACATGCCAAAGGTACTGAAAAACGCAACATAAAGGATAACTGTCCTGACAGGAACAAAACCAATAACATATCTGAAGCCTTCATGCAATTTTTCAAAAACTTTCCCTTTATTATCAGAATCCACAACAGGTTTAATTTTTTGCACATCCATCATCAAAAGCGCTGAAATAACCGCAATATAGCTTACCGCATTAAGAAGAAAACATATTCCTTCACCAAAAGAAGCAACAAGAATGCCGGCGATTGAAGGACCAACCAATCTTGCTCCATTAACAAGGAAAGAATTAAGAGAAATAGCATTTGGCAAATCCTCTTTCTTCTCGACGATGTTAACAATAAACGATTGCCTTGCTGGAAGATCAAATGCATTTATTGTCCCAAGAATAAAAGAAAGAATCATAATATGAGCGACCTTTATGTTTCCCGAAAGAGTCAGCAAAGCCAGAAGAAACGCCTGAATCATTGCAAAAACCTGAGTAACAAGAATAACCTTGTATCTACTGATTTTGTCCGCAATGTATCCGCCGAAAATCGAAAATAAAAGCACCGGCAATGTTCCGAGCGCGCCTGTAACTCCAAGTATGTACGAAGAATGGCTCAATCTGTAAACAAGCCATCCGACAGTAACTGTCTGCATCCAGGTGCCAATCAGAGACAGCCCGTTGCCAAAGAAAAAAAGTCTGTAGTTGCGATTTCGCAGAGCGCGCATGGTTGTTAAGAACAAAAACGCCTCCAGTCGATTAAAATATCTGAATTTCAATAGTGTATATCACATAATTCTTCAATTTTCAAAAACTCAATTTCATTTGTGGAATATCTGGCTGCGATAAAAGAAGAGTCAACTTATGCTGGCTCACCCAAAAATTTTCTTTCATCTTTCCAATCTATCGGACAGCGCCGTTGCGACATTTTGACTTAAAAACCAATAAAAGTAAAATATTACGATGAAATTAATGAGACATACACTCATTATGATTCTGGGTTTTCTCATAGGAACAACTGTCGGTGAAATTCTTTGCCTGTTGCTACCGGAAAATTTTTCAACTCTGAGTGCATTTGCAAAAAGTTTTATGTCTGGATTTGCGCCTTTCAATCTCAATTTAAGGGTAATAGACATCTATTTTGGAATAGAGATTCTCGTAAACTCATTCTCCTGGATAGGACTTTTAATTTCAGCAACAGTTTTGCTTGTAAGAGAGATTGCCGGGAATTAGGCCCTTTCACAATGGAAAAAACCTTTTTTATCAGAACTTATGGATGCCAGATGAATTTTTCAGAGGCTGAAAGATTGCGCCAGCTGCTGAAAATGTCGGGCTGGAAGGAAGCAGAAAGTCCTGAACTTGCGACAGCATTGATAGCCATTGGCTGCAGCATAAGACAGAAGGCTGAAAACAGGGTAATCTCTTTTCTCAAAAGCAATAAGAATTTGAAAAAAAATGGAACAATATTCTGCCTTGCGGGTTGCACCGCAAATCTTCACAGGGAAAAGATTCTCAAACAGTTGCCCCATCTTGATGTAGTGTGCGGACCAAACCATATCGCTAAAATCCCTGAAATTCTCAATAATTACACCGCTGGAAAAATTGTCGTTGCAACAGGAGAAAATGACCAGCCTTTTATTGAATGCATTCCGTCAGGAAATAATGTTTCAATGATGGTTCCAATTACAAAAGGGTGCAATAATTTCTGTTCCTACTGTGTGGTGCCTTTTGCTCGTGGAAAACTCCAGAGCAGAAAACCTGAATCCATCATAGAAGAAATTAAAACTGGGGTAGAAAAAGGCGTAAGGGCTGTGACACTTTTAGGACAGAATGTAAATGAATACGGACAGGACTTTTTGCAAAATTATGATTTTTCAGATCTTTTGTGCGAAATTCTTAGAATTGATGGACTTTTGAGAATAGAATTTGTAAGCTCTCATCCAGAAGATACCAGTATAAAATTACTGAAGGTTATGTCGGAGAATAAAAAAATCGCGAGACATCTTCACATACCACTTCAAAGCGGCTCAAATAAAATACTGAAAGCAATGAACAGAAAATACACCGTTGAAAAATTTCTGCAGGTGGTTGAAACAGCGCGAAATATGCTTCCTGACATTTCAATCACTTCAGATATTATGGTTGGCTTCCCTGGTGAAACAGAAGAGGATTTCAATCAAACATACAATCTGATAAAGGAATTAAGATTAAATGAACTTTTTATTTTTAAGTATTCGCCAAGGCCAATGACACGGGCGTATAATTTCCCTGACACTGTAGAAAAAGAAGAAAAACAACGCAGGCACAGAATTCTTCTTGAAACCCAGAAAAAAATAAGCGGTGAAATACTGAGCGCATTTACAGGAAAAGAGTGTGATATTCTGGTTGAAAGAAGAAGCCTAAAGGATTCATCTTTATGGATTGGAAGGAATATTCAGGGAATACCTGCAGGATTTAAAGCCCACAAGGACTTAACAGGGAAAATTGTAAGGGTGAAAATTCTCAGTCACGCGGAAGGGATTCTCTACGGTAAAGAAGATGAAGAATCCCTATCGCAGCAAGACTGACAATGCCAAGAGAAAAAGCGAAAACAACCTTTTCCACAGGAACATCTTCATCTTTTTTTCTGCCCCTCTCAAGGATTTCCAGAAAACCCGCATGAATATCCATATCTCCTGTGTGTTGCGCGCAATTTTTGTAAAAAACGCCCTTTATCCGAACAAAATCTCCTTTCACTCCGTATCTGCCAAGAACCTCAATTTTTTCGCGTTCTGATTCTGAAAACCATACTCCGATCGCTTTCCCTGAATCTAATATGTTTACACAAAACCCATTCCTGCCATTTATAATATCGCCGATTAGCTCACCTTTAACAACCACAGTTTTACCATCAAACATTTCAGGATTATTGATAAGCGCTGACACTGTCTGACTACTGGATATTCCCCATAAAGCCAGCAATCCGAACAGTATCAGACGCAAGATTTTCATTTCTTTATCACCTTAACAAAAAATCTTATCAGGATAAATATTGCAAAAAATTCAAGCCTTCCTGCCCACATTTCAATAATGTACCAAATTTTAAGAAACGCAGACATTGAAGGAGATGTAATGCCAATCGAAAGCCCGACATTCGCCGCGGCGGAAACTGATTCAAACAAACTGCTGAGAAAGTCATACCCGAAAAAGGTACCTATAACCGCTCCTGAAATATAAAGTAAAACATAACAAACTGTTATAATCATCGCTGTTTTCACCATTGTGTCATCAACAGGAATTTCCCTCTGATGGTGAAAAAACTCTTTTACTCGAGAACTTTCAGGATACGCAAGCCTGCGAACTTCTCTTTTCAATGCTTTATAAAATAGTCCTATTCTGAAAACCTTTATTCCGCCAGCCGTAGAATTCATGCATCCACCTATCGCCATCGCTACAATCACGCCAAAAATTGCCAGATCAGGCCATTCTGTCAGCTGAGAGACATAAATGTTGGAGTATCCGACGCCAGTATGGCCGGAAATAACCTGATAAAAGGTTTGTCGGAAAAATGAAAACACATCGGAAAACATCGCGGTGCGACCCAGAAAACCCACCAATGTTATCAGGTATGCGAAAAAAATAGAAAACAAAAGTATTTTCACCTCAAAATCTTCCCTTAATTCCCTGAATTTACCGGTCCACACAGAATAATGTACTCCAAAACTTGTTGCGCCAAGAAGAATGATTATTACTGTCACAAGTTCGAAGGCAGGACTGTGGTAATAAAGAACATTGAGAGATTGAGGAGCAAATCCCGCGGTGTCCCATCCAGCCATAAATATGCACAATCCGTGAAAAAGCGCCCTTGAAAAAGGTATTCCGTGTAATATAAGCACAAAAGCAAGTAGAAGCGAACCGATGATAAGATAAGTAAAACTCACCATCCAGATAAATTTCGCGGTGGTTATGCTATTTGGAAGAATCTTATCATCCCTGGCTTCTCCAATATAGATGCGAAGGGCGTCTCCGCCCCTGAAAAAAAACACAAGAGCAACAAGAATTATTCCCTGTCCACCAATGAAACACATCTGATGTCTCCAGATGTTATGAGCATGTGAAAGATGATCAAGGTCCTGAATTAAAACAAGTCCTGTTGTCGCGTAAGCGCTCATAGATTCGAAACATGCGTCAAGAAAACACTCAAAGTGACCGCTCAGATACAAAGGCAGTGCAGAAAAAGACATTGCGAGCAACCATGAAAGCGCGACAATTATCATACCCTGTCTCCAGTTCAAACCCTTCGGAGAGGGAGAAAAATAAAGTAAAATCGAACCAAAGGAAAAACAGGCTAAAATTGAAATAAAAAAATCAATCACAGCACCCATTTCTCTGAAAACAAGACCGACAAATACTGGAAATAGTTGCGCCAGACCCAGAGCAATCAAAATCTTGCCAATATAATGGCTTACAACAAAAATATCATCCTTGCTGAAATCAGGAATCATCTGCGGGAAATCTCCGAAATAAACATTATTAGACAGAGAATAAATGCGGAAAGGGCCACAATCAATGGATATACCAACTCTATGGATATGCCAATAATTCCTTTCTTAAGCAGGACAATATACCTCATCAATCTTTTTTTCATTTTACATTCTTCCAATCAAAGCGTTAAGAATATCACCTTCATCTTCAACCTTTGTCAGAGCAACAACCTCATCGCCCTGCTGAAAAATAAAATCATTGTCCGGAACAATGAGATGATCTTTTCTTAAAACAGCCACGATCACGGCTTCAGCAGGCAAATTGAGTTCTTTCATTCTTTTTTTGACTATCGGAGCGTCTTCAGGCAGATCAATGCGGACAAGCGATAATTGCCCCTTCTTAAAGGCGCACAGGTTTATCATATCTTCGAGAGAAACTTCTTCCTCAATTATTTTTGCGATAATTGCTGTGCTATCAATCGCTATGTCCACGCCAAGCTGAAAAAATATGCGCTCATTTTTTGGATCATTAACTCTGGCGACTGTTCTTTTTACCTTAAAAATATCCTTTGCGATCTGACATATAACAAGATTATCTTCATCTTTTCCCGTGACCGCGGCAACAACATCTGCATCTTCAACCCCTGCCTGTAAAAGTATATCAGTCTGGCAACCATCTCCATTTATGATAAGCATATTTCTGTTTTCCGCCATGGCGTCGGTAATTTTTTTATCTTTTTCTATAAGTGAAACATAGTGTGCTCTTGCCAGTCTCTCAGCAAGAAAATAGCCAACTTTGCCCCCACCTACTATAATAATTCTCATGTTATCCCCAGTATCTTTTTAATTTTTTGCATTGATTTCATTTTTGCAACACCTATCACAAGCTCTTTTTCCTTAACAACATAACCATCATCAGGAATTATCGGCCCTTCATGTTTTACTACAACAACAACCTTAAATTCGCCAGCTATGTTCAGGTTAGAAATCCTGGTGCCCGCTTTTTTTTCATCAACAATGAACTCAAGAAATGTTATTTCACCACTTTCCACAATATATGTTGTTGCTCCCCTCTCAATGAGTTTGTCTCTTATGATGGCCGCAATCAATCTCTGACCGCTTATCACATCATACCCGAGTTTTCTGTATATCTCATTTTTGATCGGGTCAACAATCCTTACAATACACTTGTCGATATTGAACATTTTTTTTGCAATCTGGGCAACAACAATGTTAACATTGTCATCATCAGTGACAGAGGCAATTCCATCGCATCTTTCAATTCCAGCATCTCGAAGCACGTCAAGATTTATGCAGTTTCCGGTGATTGTGATACCGTTAAAAACCGGCTGCAATGCCTGGAAACTCGCAGGATTTTTGTCAATCACAACAACATTGTGGTTTTCAGACAAAAACCTGGCAACCTGGCTTCCGACTTTTCCACATCCAATCACAATGAAATACATTGAACCCGCCTCTTTCGATATTTTATTATAAAAAAAGTTGTCAATAAATCTTCCAAATTGTTTTGCCACCCAATCTTATTTTTTTTATCGTGCCATTTAATTTTTTTTGTTTTGTGGTCTGTATCCAGCTTTTAAGAATTTTATCAGGATTTTTGAAACAAAAGGCAACGACAGACGGTCCTGCTCCACTGAGACAACAACCAGCAGCACCTGCGTCCATTGCCGCATCATACAGAATCTCAAAGTGTGGGTAAAGGCGACCTCTATAGGGCTGATGAATTTTATCACGGATTGCAACTGTCAACAACTTCTCATCTTTTTCTGCGAAAGAAAACGGAAGAAGACATATTCTGGACAGATTGAAAACCGCATCTGAAAGATATACTTTTTCAGGTAAAATACTTCTTGCTCTTCTGGTGGAAAAAGGTTCATTTGAAATAAAAAAAACAGCGCTTATCTTAGACGGAACTGAAAATCTTTTCCAGACCGGCTCTCCGTCCTGTTCAGCCACCACCACAAGTCCACCAAGTAAACTTGCCGCAATATTGTCCAGATGTCCTTCCAAACACTTCCCTATCTTAAGTATCTCTGATGGTTCAATTTTATGCCCTGTAAGAATGAAAGCAGCCATTATCCCGGACAGGACGGCTGTACCGCTGCTACCGAGACCAACACCCGGCGGGATTGAAGCATCTATGGTAATTTTGACCCCGCCAGATTGTATACCAAGTGTTTCGCATGTTTTTTTGAACGCTCGCAGACATAAGTTTTTTTCACCGGTTTCTATCCTTGAATGAGATGCAGAAATAAAAAAACTATCCGAAGATTCAAAAGTGAACCTGTTAAAAAGATTAATGCTCAGACCCATACAGTCAAACCCACTTCCCACATTTCCTATGCAACCAGGAACTGAAATAGTAAGTTTTTTTGTTTTCATAATGGAATTTTGAACAAATTATTCTTCAACCCTGATCATCCGGGTCGTTTTTTTAATGCAGGAAAGCTTATCAATTTCTTCTATCGCTCGCCTTATGTTTTTCTCAACCGCCCTGTGGGTAAGCATAACAATTGGAACCGCGTGCTCGGGATTTTCTTTCTTCTGGATCACTGAAGCTATGCTTATATTATTTTTTCCCAGAATTTCAGCAACCCTTGCCAGCACGCCTGGCCTGTCAAGGGCTGTAAAACGCAGATAATACCTTGTTTCAATTCTTTCGACAGGAAAAATTGAAATCTCTGGTTCAACGACAAAATGCTCGGAAAAATGAGATTGCGCTGATATTTTTTTCCCGATTTCAATGATATCCGATAAAACAGCGCTGGCCGCCGCCCTGCCACCGGCTCCTTCTCCATACAAAAGAGAACTGCCAAAAAGATCTCCTTGAAGATAAACAGCATTGTAAACATCTTCAACATCAGCAAGCATATGGTTTTTTGGAATCAGCGCAGGGTGCACCCTCAGAGAAATTGAATCATTCATTCTCTTTGACACAGCGAGAAGTTTAACCCTGTATCCTAATTCAGACGAAAAATCAATGTCCTCGGCTTCAATTTTATCAATACCTTCTATCAGGAAGTCATCGTCTGATATAGGATGATGAAATGCACAGGTTGATATTATTGCGAGTTTCTGGGCGCTGTCTCTTCCCGAAATATCAAGAGAAGGATCGCTTTCAGCATAACCAAGCCTCCGGGCAGAAAGCAAAGCATCCTGGAAACTCTGTTTCTTCTCTGTCATAGATGAAAGAATGAAGTTGGTTGTTCCGTTAAGAATGCCAATAATTGAGTTAATTCTATTTGCGGCAAAGCTTTCTCTCAAACTTTTTATTACGGGTATTGCTCCTGCGACACTTGCTTCAAAACCAAGATATGTTTTATTTCGATTTGCAAGATCAATGAGTTCCAAGAGTTTTTTTGAAAGAAGAAATTTGTTCGCTGTTACCACTGCTTTGCCACTTTCAAGGCACCTTTTTATGATTTCATACGCGGGCTGAAACTTTCCAATCAGTTCCACAACTATGTCAAGATCAGGATCGTCAATAATCTCATTATAATCCCGGATTCTTAATTGCTCTGGAGGCATCCATTGCCTTTTCTGATTCCAGTCGATATCACAAGCTTTTCTCAGTCGATATTCCACGCCATTATAACTGGAAAAAAGGCTCTTTTTTTTGCACAGAACCAGAGCAGTCTGGGTACCAACAACTCCACAGCCAATAATCCCGATATTGACTTTTTTTCTCATACTCAACGATAAAGACTTGCTGGTTGAAAGCTCTTTCCAATATTTGATAGATATGCCTGACTCTGGAGTTGAAGTAAAAAACTTTCTCTTGAAAGATCCTGCCTTGCCCTGCCTGAAGAGACAAGAACCTTCGCTTTTTTAAGATACGATTTGGAAAGAGTATAGTTCATCTCAGGGTTTTCGCCATTTTCAATTTTTTTCACGGTAATTTCAGCAAGGTCTAAAAGAACAATATACTCATCCTGAAATGTTTTTTCCCATAGATTATCCCATCTTCGCGCGATTTCAGGATACTTTGGAATCTTTCTCAATTCATTCCTCACATACGTATGTGCATATGGATCAGTTATCTTTTCAAGTTCCTTCAATTTAGCCGCTGCAATTGCCAGGTTCATCTGTCGTAAAATCCGGTCAATTTCCTCAACCGAAAAGTTATACTTAAGCGCTAAGTCCATTGCTTTTCCGGCAAGGCCCTTTAAAAGGGTATAATCTCCTTTCATCAATGCTTCTTTCATCTTTGCTATCAATTCATCAAACATCTGCATTGCCTGCTGAAGTTCTCTTTTTTTCTGTTCTTCAGCGAGCTGTTGCTTTCTTAATTCTTCCTCCTTTGCTTTTTGCTCGGCAAGATGCTTCTGATAGGCGACATACTTTGTATAACCAATGTAAGCCCCTGCCGCAATAAGAACAAAAATCACCAGCAGAATTAACTTTTTCTTCGCAGAACGGCCTTTTTTCTTATTATTCTTTGCCATACATTTATTATAACTGTAAAAATCTCACAGGGTCAAACAAAGATTACTCTTTTTCAAGTATATTATGAAAATTCTTGATTGTTTCCAGGAGAGTCTGGTAATTCCCTGCCATAATCTCCCGCATCACAAAACTGCCAATAATAATCGCGTCTGCGCAGGATTTCAGTCGCCTCACCTGCTCGGCATTTGAAATCCCAAAACCCACTGCAATAGGAACTTTTGAATTTTTTCTGAGAGTGGCGACATCCTGATATGTCTCTTCTGGCAGAAACTCTCTCATGCCTGTCACGCCGCATACTGCGATATAGTAGATAAATCCTCTTGCCGCGTCCAGAATTTTTTTCCTTCTTTGCGTTGAGGTTGTTGAACTTAGAAATAAAATCTGCTCCACTCCATATTTTTCAAGTTCAAGTCTAAAATCATTGGATTCTTCAAAAGGCAGATCAGGGACTATTACCCCTGATACCCCATTTTCGCAACAATCCCTGGCAAAATTTTTAAGTCCATACCTGAAAACAGGGTTAAAGTATGTCATCAAAAGATAAGGTATGCCAAGAGTTTTTTTTAACTTATCACACAATCTTAAAATTGACCGCAAATTTGTTCTATTTTCAAGGGCCTTCTGAGAAGCCTGCTGAAGCACGGGACCATCTGCGACAGGGTCTGAAAAAGGCACTCCAATCTCAATAAAGTCAACCCCGGCATCCTGCAATCTTAAGGCAAACTCTTGTGTGAACGCAAGGTCAGGGCATCCAGCAGTAATGTAAGCTATCAATCCCGACCTTTTTTCTTTCTTCAGCTGGTCGAAACGTTGCTGGATAGTCATAGACTGACGCCCTCCAGTTTCGCAACTTCGGCGACATCCTTATCACCTCGTCCAGAAAGACAGACAATCACAATCTCATCGGACCTGAATCTTTGCCTGTTTTCAATCAGATATGCAATAGCGTGTGCTGATTCAAGCGCTGGTATTATGCCTTCTGTTTTGCTCAAAACAAAAAATGCATTCAGAGCCTGTCTGTCTGTGGCCGCATAATATTCAGCCCTGCCTGTGTCCTTGTAATAACTGTGCTCTGGACCGGTTCCTGGATAATCAAGGCCCGCTGAAATTGAATGAGTTGGATGAATCTGACCATCATCGTCCTGAAGCACATAGCTGAAACTGCCGTGCAATACGCCTGGCATACCCTTGCATAAAGTGGCAGAGTGATGTTCAGTATTAATGCCCCTGCCTGCTGCTTCCACACCAATAAACTTTACGGTTGTATGGCTATAAAAAGGATAAAATAAGCCCAGACTATTGCTTCCACCGCCAACACAGGCAACAAGGTAATCAGGAAGCTTTTTTTCCAGTTTTAAGATCTGTTTTTTTGCCTCCCTGCCAATAACTGACTGAAAATTTCTCACCATCTCAGGAAATGGATGAAATCCAACAACGCTGCCTATCACATAATGGGTATTCTTGAAACTCGCGATCCAATCGCGCATTGCCTCATTAATTGCGTCTTTCAATGTGCGGCTGCCTGTCTTAACGCAGTTAACCTTTGCGCCAAGTAGCCTCATCCTGTAAACATTAAGTGCCTGCCTTTGCATATCAATTTCACCCATATATATTTCACACTCAAGTTCTAACAGAGCAGCTGCTGTGGCGGTTGCGACACCATGCTGGCCCGCACCTGTTTCTGCAATCACTCTGGTTTTTCCCATTTTTTTCGCAAGAAGAACCTGACCCAGGGTATTGTTTATCTTATGTGAACCAGTAAAAGCAAGGTCTTCTCTTTTCAGATACACCCGACAGCCAATGTGTTTTGAAAAATTCCCTGCAAAATATAAAGGAGTGGGTCTGCCCGCATAATGCGAAAGATAGTAATCTAACTCTTTGCGAAATGCCGAACTTTTGCCGATAGTGAAATACGCGCGCTGAAGTTCCTCTATTGGCGCCATCAATGTTTCAGGCGCGAACCTTCCGCCATAAATACCAAATCTCCCCCTTCTGTCAGGTATTTTTTTCATTAAATCTTGTCACCCTTTCCATAATTTTTTTTATCTTTTCTTTGTCCTTTATGCCAGGAGATTTTTCAACTCCGGATGCGATATCTATGCCAAAAGGAGTAATAGAAGAAAACAATTTATCAATGTTGTCAGGATTTATTCCACCCGCGATAAAAGACTTATGCGCAACTGGCTCTATTAAGGGCAAGATATTCCAGTTAAAAGTCTTGCCTGTTCCACCAGGCATTTCCGGGTCAAATGAATCAAAAAGGAAATAGTCGGATTCAAAAGCAAGAATATTTTCAGGTATCGTATTTCTAATTCTGAATGCCTGAATAACAATACTTTTTGGAAAAAGTTTTCTTATTCTATTGCAGAATTCAACTGACTGGTCTGCATAAATCTGAATACCCGAAAGATTACAGAAACCCACAATTTTTTCAATGTGATCAATTTCTGGTTCCACGAAAACTCCTATGGCTTTTGCGTTTCTAAGTGATGATATTATTTCCCTTGCTTTTTCTGGATAAATATACCTTTTGCTCAATTTGAAAAAGTTAAAACCAAGATACTCAACTCCGATTTTCTCGCAGAACAAAGCATCTGATTCTTGCGTAATCCCGCAGATTTTTACCTTCATTCAATTCTGGGCAATTTTTCAAGCGACTCGCGTATTTTTTCTTCCGGGTACTGGTAATCCTGAAGCTTGCCGCTTATATATGCCTCATACGCTGAAAGATCAAAGTGTCCATGACCACTAAAATTAAAAACAATGCACTTTTCTTTACCTGTTTCAGCGCACCTTCGCGCCTCATCAATAACAACCCTTATGGCATGGGATGTCTCTGGGGCAGGTAGAAAACCTTCAGTTCGAGCAAAAAGCACAGCAGCTTCGAATGCTTTTGTCTGCGGAACCGCTTCTGCTCTGATAATTCCTTTGTTTACAAGCAGGCTTATAATCGGCGCAAGCCCGTGGTATCTCAAACCACCTGCGTGTATCCCGGGCGGAATAAAATCGTGGCCAAGCGTTAACATTTTAATCAGGGGTGTCATTCCCGAAGTATCTCCAAAGTCGTATCTGTATGGACCTTTTGTCATCGTGGGACATGCCGTTGGTTCAACCCCTATAATATCAACGCTGCTTTTGCCATTGATTTTATCCTTTACAAAAGGCAATACAAGCCCTGCAAAATTGCTGCCTCCACCCACGCAGCCAACCAGAACATCCGGTTTTTCACCAACAAGTTCAAGCTGCTTTTGAGTTTCGAGACCAACAATTGTCTGGTGAAGAAGCACATGATTCAAGACGCTACCGAGACTGTACTTTGTGTCTTTGCTGTTTACTGTATCTTCGATAGCTTCTGAAATTGCTATTCCAAGACTCCCCGGACTATCTGGATTTTCTTTCAGCATTTTTCTGCCATAGTTTGTATTTTCGCTCGGTGAAGGATAAATTCTTGCATTCCATGTCTGCATCAGAATTTTTCTATATGGTTTTTGCTGATAGCTAACCCTGACCATATAGACCACACAATCCAGTCCAAAAAGATTGCATGCAAATGCAAGGGCGCTTCCCCACTGGCCTGCGCCTGTTTCTGTGCAAAGACGTTTCACGCCTTCCTTCTTATTGTAGTATGCCTGAGCCACTGCTGTATTGGGCTTATGGCTTCCTGGAGGACTTACGCTTTCATTCTTGAAATAAATTCTTGCAGGTGTTTTTAAATACTTTTCAAGGTCAATTGCCCTGTGAAGGGGTGTTGGCCTCCACATTGAGTACACTTTTTGTATCTCCTGCGGAATTTCAATCCAGGGGTCACAAGACATCTCCTGCTCAAGCAGTGCCTGCGGAAAAATCTTAAGCAATACCTGAGGTTCAACAGGTTTTTTTGTCTTCGGGTCAAGAGGCGGTGGTAGCTGTTCTGGAAGGTCAGGCAAAACATTATACCATGCCAGAGGCATTTCCTTTTCACTCAATAAAATCTTTCTTTTATCCATTTCTCATCTCCTTTAAAAGTTGTTTCAGCGCCTTACCTGGCGAGTGTGCCCTTAGCAGGTAGGTCCCAATCAAGACACCACTGGCGCCTGCCTTTCGCAATTCCACAAGGGTCCTGCTATTTGTTATACCGCTTTCCGCTATAACCGGTATTTTAATATCTTTTATCAGTGAAAGCAAACTAATTGTGGCTGCAGTGTTAATCTCAAGCGTATCCAGATTCCTGCTGTTGATTCCAAGAAGCATGCCTGAATTTACACCTGAAATCTTAAAAAATCTTGATAATTCTTCTTTATTCTGAATTTCTACAAGAATCTCGAGATTCAGTTTCCTTGCGACCTTTGCCAGATGAAGAAACTCATCATCGATAAGTATCTTAAGAATCAAAAGAATGCAATCTGCGCCTGAAACATACGCCTGGTAAATCTGGTACTCGTCAATGAAAAAATCTTTTGCGACAACAGGTATCTTTACTGCCTTTTTAACCTGCTTCAGATGTTCAATACAACCAAGAAAATATCTTTCCTCTGTAAGAACGCTTATAGCTGTTGCGCCTGCTTTTTCATAAGAAATTGCAATTCTTGCTGGATTATATTTTTTTCTGAAAATCCCGCCTGATGGCGACGCCTTCTTTGCTTCCGCAATAACAATAAAATCATTTTCCCTGGTTTTCTGAATAATGGAACTTACAGGGAAATGTCTGGTTGCCTTTTTCAAAACATCCAGCGGTAAAGAAGATTTATCGCGCTCAATCAAGGATTTTTTGTGCTCAATTATTTTTTGCAGCATTGGCTTTCTCTTTTTCAAGATTCTGTATAAACCTTTCTGCAACAAATTTCATCTCTGGAAACTTTCTTCTTATTTCTTTCCACTGTACTATCGCATCATCAATTCTTCCGAGTTTTTCAAGAATGTGAGCCCTG
>JAMWBU010000018.1 GCA_023819255.1 Candidatus Omnitrophota bacterium | reverse complement strand
CTTTCCCTCAAAATTTACAGTATTGAACGAAGGTTCTGCTATCAGGACTTTGAAAAATCCGCAAAACTATGCAAAAATGAGCTTGAACATTCTGGCGCCAAAAATGTTGAATTAATCAGCCTCAAAACCGATGGAAAAACAACCTATGGCGACTTTATTATGCCTCAGGCGTGGGATATTGACAAAGCAGCGCTTGAACTTGTTAAGCCGGTAGAATTGAAGGGCAAAATACTGGCGGATACTGAAAAACATCCATTTCATATCGCAAATCGTTCGTGCAATATTGAAGAAAATGTTTTTGAAGTTGTTGACATAAAAAAGATATCGCATTACAAAAACCCATCCGCTTGTTTTGTTTTCTGTGGAAATATCCATCCGAGGGAATGCAGAAATGAAATTGAGAAAACAGGTGCAATAGGCATTATCTCATCTTTCTCAAAAGCGCCTGATAAAAAAAATGGTATCTTCTGGGTCAATGGCTGGGTAAAGAATTCTGGATGGTACCACACAAAACAGGACAGAAAAATGGCCTGTTTTTCAATTACTCCATCAGATGGAGAAATGCTTCAGCGCATTCTTGATAGAACAACTGTAAAGGTAAAAGCGTATGTAAAAAGCAGAATTTATGATGGAGACATTTATTCAATTACAGGATTAATTCCAGGAAAAAGCAAAAAAGAAATCTGCTTTCTGGCGCATCTTTATGAACCGATGATTACTGATAATGCGACAGGTGTTGCAGGACTTATTGAGTTGTGCAGGGTTTTTAACATTTTGATTAAAGAAAAGAAAATCGTTCCAGAGTTTGGAATAAGATTTTTGTTTTCAATGGAAAGATACGGAATGATGCAATTTTTTGAAAGCAAACACAATGTCATCTATGCATTTAATGTGGACAGCATCTCTGATGACATTGCAAAAACAGGATCAATGCATTACACATTCTACGGAAGTCCTTTCAACCTTCCATTTTTCGGGGACTGGATTTTTGAAAAGACACTGACTGATTTTTTCATTTATCCATGGAAAAAAAAGATGCCTGAATACGAAGACGACGCTTTCATCTCTGATTCTTCCATTGGAATTCCTTCAGGATATTTTATTTCTCATCCAGAAAAACTTCATCATAATTCATATCTGGAAAAAGCAGTCAACTGGCGGCAGGGAAAACAGGCGTTGTGCGTAATTGGAACATATTTTTTGACCCTCGCTTTTTTGCTTGAAAAACATACCCCGATGCTTGAATATTCGGCAAAACAGGAATTTTTTTCATACCTTGCGAATCTTTATTCAAAGGCTATTGTTTCAAGTGAAGATTTTGATAGAACCGGAATGATAAATAGGGTGGAGTATTTTGCAAATTACATTAAGAAAAAGTATTTTTCTGCGCGGGATTTTGGAATTAAGATTAGAAGTGATTTTCGAAATGAAGTTGATCGTATTGCCAGAGATTTTATAAAAGACATCAATTCAAAACTCGCTCATCTGTCAGAAAATGTCATTTTTCCAACCCGGGAAGACAGAAAGGCGCAAAATATCCTGATTACCAAAAGAAAAAGGGTTTTCATTTTTTCTCTTGCTGGGGTCCCGCATAAGGAAAGGATTCACCTGCCTGAAGGATTTTATAATATCATCAATAAAGCAGATGGAAAGAAGGATCTTTATCAGATTTTCAGCCAGTTTAATTTTGAAAGAGAACTCTATGGACTGCCAGCTCTTGATGAAAAAGAAAAAAGAGATTTTCGCAAATACATTGAATACCTTGCTAAATACGATTATCTTGAATTAAAACATAAAGCCATTGTATCAAAAGAGGACATCATAAAAAACTTGAGAAAACTGGGCATAAAAAAAGGGGACAAAATTATTGTTCACTCTTCTCTTTCTTCTATCGGTTTTGTTAGAGGCGGCGCAAAAGCGGTGTGCGAAGCATTGATGGAACTTGTTGGAAAAAACGGTGTTTTGATGATGCCATCGTTCAATCATGGCAAAATCTTTGAAGAAAATAAGGATGCCTTTTTTTCTCCTGTCGAAACTCCGAGCATCAATGGGGTAATCGCTGATGCCTTCTGGAGGATGAAAAATGTCTTTCGATCGCTGGACCCAACCCATTCTTTCGCAGTCTGGGGGAAAAACGCAAAAGAGTATGTCAGAAACCACCATAAGGTGCTGACAATGGGTAAAGGAAGTCCCCTGGAACTACTTGAAAGAAACAATGGCAAAATTGTTTTGATTGATGCGCTTGATTCAAACACATTCCATCATGTTGTTGAAACAACAAACAATGTCGCCTGCCTTGGAAAGAGACAGCAGGAATATCCGGTTAAATTGCCTTCAGGCGAAATTGTAAAGATTAGAAGCTGGACCTGGAGAAACGGAACCTGTGAAATAACCGATAAATCTGCCTATATGAAGTTTATGCTGAAACACAATCTTTTGAAAAAAGGAAAGATTGGGAATGCGGATGTTTTTGTGATTGATATGAAGGTATGCAGGAAAATTATCGAGAAGTTTTTGAAGGGCAAAATAAAGGGTTACCCTGGATGTAAAACCTGCGCCATAAGACCAAAAACCGACATCTGGACTGTCGAAAGCGACTGGGACGAAAAAAATTCCAGGGTAAAGAAAAATTCTTCTGCCTTTACTGGAGATTATGAACCGCAGGCTTATATAAACTGGCATGGAAAATCACAAATTTGAATGCAGGGTGTCCTTAAAGAAAGATTATAAAAATATCTTCAATTTTTTCTTTTTTTTCTCTCACTCTCCCACTTTCACAAAGGGGGATTTTTGAAAGTAGTTTCCCCCTTTGAAAAAGGGGGATGGCAGGGGGATTTTGAGAATGAGCAACAACTGAAAAATCTCCCCACGCCCCTCTTTAAGAAAGAGGGGAGAACAAAGTGTTTCCCCCTTTGAAAAAGGGGGATGGCAGGGGGATTTTAAGAATGAGCAACAACTGAAAAATCTCTCCCGATCTCTCTTTAAGAAAGAAGGCAGCAGAAGAATAGAGAAAAAAAATATTACAATTTCGCAGACGAACCGGTAAAAGGCAGGTCAGTTATATCTATCTCCCTTTTGTTTTCATCCCCTGCCTGTTGAATCAAAAGTGTTATATAAGAGGCAGTTATAACATCCTGTGTTTTTAATTTTTCCGGACCTGTTGCTCCCGTGATATCATCAAGAAAGTCCCTTAGATAACCGCCATCATCAGAAGCAGGAAGCTGTAAACTGCTAACCTCTTTTTTCCCTGCCTGCGCAAAAATAATGTTTTTTGCTGTGGCGGATGTCTCGGCAATTCCTCCTGTTCCGTAAACAACAAATCTCCAGTAAAAACAAAGGCCGTATCCATGACTATCAGGCAAAAAATACGAAACATCGCCAAGAACCCCGCATCCATTTTCCATTGTGAGCATCATCTGAGCCCCATCCCTGAAATGAGGATATTTTTTTGCAAAGGCGTTCCATGACCTTGCAGCGTTAATTTTAGAAAATTTCATTCCTGTTGCCCATAAAATATAATCAATCGCGTGAATGCCAATATCATTGATTGTGCCACCGTGCATTCCGGGTTGAAAATACCAGTAAGGCCTTGAATCAATCATCAGAGGATGATGTCCTGTGAAAATAATGCTGTGAACTTCTCCAGTATCACCTGATTTTATTAGATTTCTCAATCCAATAAACTGCGCCATATTTCTCATATTTAACTGACAACCAACCTTCAGGTTTTTTTCTGCAGCAATTCTGGCGATCTCTTTTATCTCTGAAATCTTTGTACACAATGGCTTGTCAGAAATAATATGCCTTCCTTTCTTTAAAGCTTCTATTGCGATTTCGCCTCTTTTGCCATAACAATCTCCAATAGCAACAATATCGCATTCGACAGATTCAAGCATTTTCCTGTAATCAGTGTGGGTAATTTTCACAATGCCTTTTTCTTCAACAAACACCCTTGTTTGCTCGTCTTGCTCGCAGGCGGCAACAAGGATAAGATCTGGAAATTTTTTAATTCTTGCGACTATGTCAAAAATATGCCCGTGTCTGAATCCGACAATTGCCATTTTTAATTTCATTTTCTTATCCTTTAATGTTTAACAAATTTTCAGCCTTACACTATCATAACACAAAAAAGCTTCTATGGACTTTCTGGTTTTTAATATGCTATCATTTTGACAAAAGGAGACAGAATGAATATGCAAAAAACTGCGATACTGTATTTTCTGTTTTTGTCAGCCATATTTTGTACACCGTGTTTTTCGAGAGACATTTTTTTTGAGGCAGAAAATTTCAATGTGGAAGGTAATGGATGGAAGATTGCTGAAGGCGATGTTGCTCGCTCTGCTTCAAACTTAAAGGTTCTGCAGGGTTCTTCAGGACAGTTTGAATCTTTCGCGTATCAAAAAGTAGATATCGCTGAGAAAGGCCTGTACAGATTCTGGGTGAGATATTCTCAAAAACCTGATGTTCGCGGAACATTTAAGTTGTCAATTTTTCATAATGAAAAAGAGATTGCATCAAAAGAATTTGACACGAAATCTGATAGAGAAAAAGCGCGCGATAGCCGTCTGGGAATGGACTATGTCTGGGACTATCTTGATGCTGAAGTTCCTTCAGGCAAAATCCTTCTTGAATTTACAAAAACCGGCCAGAAAACAGTTCACAGGTTAAGCAGGTGCATCGACTGTGTCCTTATCACAAAAGACTTAGAAAAAAAGCCCGATCATACTGAATATGGACCCGGTATTTATGTAAGAGTGAGCGTGGGGGATTGTTATGAAAAACCATTCTATATCCATATTTTCGCTGACTATTACAGAAGCCCGTGGTATGGCCATTTTTCTTTAACCCCTGATGGCCTTGATACTGGTATTTCTCCGGCAAAAGGAAGGAAAAGATTTGAAAACAACACAAAAACCGACTGGATTAACATTGCAAAACTTATGTACTGGGACACAGGCGTAAATCTTTTAATTTCACCAAGATTTGCCTATACAGAGGTTGCTCCGAGATTTAAGGTAAAGTTTGAGTTTGCTTCTGAACCAGACGAAAAAAGCATTGTAAAGGTCATTGAACGGGACGCAGAGCCATCTGGTATCCACATCATTATCCCGCCTGATTTTAATACTCCGCAGGGAGCAGAAAAACTTACTGATGATCTTGAAATTGCTCTGACCACAGGAAAAATCGCCGACTCATTCAAATGGCCCACAATCGGTAAGAAACCAGAACTTTTCCCATTTTTCGCAAGCTTCCACTCAGGAGAAAGTGGCTTTGCACCCCATGATAAAAAACTTGTTGAAAGAGAATGGAAAACACTCGATTATTTCGGATTTTCAAATAAAGATAGAATAAGGATTGGTGGGCTCTGGTTTAACAAAGATGAATGCTACAGCCAGCCTGATATTGAAAAAATGAAGGCAAAGGCAACATCGGACATAGAAGAGTTGAAGAAAAAAAATATTCCAGTTGATAGGATTGCCTTTGCGGTCCTTATGGACGAACCAGGCGGTCAGCCACTTTCTCACATTGCTAACTGCAACGCGTGCACTGAAAAATTTGTTCAGTGGTTGAAGAAACTTGGAAAAACCCCATCTGAGCTACTTGTAAAAAGCTGGGAAGAAGTGAAACCGGTTACAGAAGACCAGGCAGAACAATATCCTGGCCTTTATTACTGGAGCCAGAGATTCAGATCTCGAGCGCTTGCTGATTTTATGATAACGCAAAAGGACATTATAAAGGAAACCTATGGAAGGGACATACCCTGCTGTCCGAACTTTTCTGATGGAGCAACATATGTGGCAAATTTCTATGCGCAGGGCGTGGATTATTTTGAAATTCTTGAACCTGGCGGAATGAACGCTTTGTGGAGCGAAAACTGGGGAAACGGCTCCCTTTCAAGGGAAGCAACCACCTACAATGTTGAGCTGATGCGCTCTGCGGCAATGAAAAACAACCAGGTACTCGGGCATTATCTGATTGTTTATGCGGGTAGGCTGCCCTGGGATTTTAAAACAATTACTGCAAGCCAGGTCGCAAGGGATGTTAAGGTATTTCAGAGCTTTTATTATGGTCCTTCCTGGGCAGGACATGAAGGAGGACCGCCCTGGAAGTGCTCTGCCCTGTATTCGCATCCCGAAAAGTGGTATTCACAGGCAGAAATAATAAGGGAGATTGGCTGGGCTGAAGATATGCTGGTGCCAGCAAAGAAAATTCCATCGCAGGTTGCCATCATATATTCTCAAAGTTCTGATATATGGGACCTGAAGAAAAATTACAGCCCTGGCTTTGAAAGAATGTTCACATGGCTTGCGCTGACACACAGCCAGATTCCAGTGGATTTTATCTCTGAACAAACACTTATTGAAAAAGGGCTCTCTGGATATAAGGTCTGCTACTTTTCCGGACAAAATATTATCCCTGAAGCAGCTGAAAAATTGAAGCAATGGGTAAAAAATGGCGGAATTTTGTTTTTAAGCGCTGGCGCCGGTTCAAAAGACCATTACAATAAACCGATTAATATTCTGGACGATATTTTGCCTGCAAAACGACAGCAATTGCAGGTTCTTCAAACATATCTTTCAAGTGGAAGGTATCTCGATATGCTTAAGCCTCAAGACAGGATTTTATTGAATGATCAGGAGATTCCGGTTCTGTCTTTAAAACAACAGATTGAACCAGAATCAGATTCTCAAATTCTCGCAACATTTTCAGACAAAACCCCTGCAATCGTTTCAGGAAAGGCAGGAAAGGGAACTGTTTATTACTCTGGGTTTTTACCTGGCCTTGCTTATGCTTATCAGGCGCTTGTCCACAGAAACAAAATCGCTCAGGGAGTCAACATTCAGCAGGTTGTTGCGCCACAATCCGATAAAATTGCCACTGAAACACAATTGCTGGTTCGCTCCTACAACCCCTGGCAATACCCGCAGCACATCAGGAATCTGATTACAACTCCTGCAAAAGAAGCAAAGCTTAAAATGCCTGTTGTGTGCGATACAGCGCTTATTGATGCTGTTGCAATGGAATGCGAAAAAGGGATTCTTGTCCCTGTGGCAAACTATACCCTTCAACCTAAGGAAAGGGTCAATTTTGAGGTGGTGGTAAAAAAACCTGTGAGATCAATTGAATCGGCACATTGCGGGAAAATAAAATTTGTTCAGGGAAAAGACTCAGTCAAGTTTTCTATGCCCTTGAAACAAACTGATTTCATCAAGATTCTTTACTGACAGTTTTTCTATAATTGAATTTGATGTATAATCTTTTTGATGAAAGAATTCCTTTTCATTGCGCTTGCATACCTTATTGGAAGCATTTCTTTTGCATGGCTTTTCACCTATTTCCTTATCGGAGCTGATATTCGCCAGATAGGAACAAAAAACCCGGGCGCTGCTAATGTCGCAAGGCAACTCGGGAAAAAATGGGGAATACTAGTCTGGATTGGAGATACTCTGAAAGGCGCAGGAAGTATGGCAATCGCAGAGTATAATGGAATAACAAATGAAATTATTCTGACAGTCATTGGAATTTTCGCCATTATTGGACATTGCTATCCAGTTTTCCTGAAATTTAAAGGCGGCAGGGGCGTGGCGACAATGGGTGGCGTGATGCTTTATCTTGCACCGCTTGTATTTCCTTTTATCATCGGGCTCTGGTTTATTGCTCAAACTATCAATCCTCGTTCGTTAAAGGTCGTTCTTGTCGAGGTGCTGTTATTTTTTATTCTGCTATGGCAGATATATCCGCGTATTTTTCTTAATCTTTCTATTTCAACAATCTTATTGATAGCCACCGGTATAATTATCAATCGTAAAGCGTTAAAAGAAATGAGGCCGCCAGAATGATTTTGTGGAAAAGGAAACTTTACAGGGTTATCTTTGGAGGACTTATTCCATTTGTGTATTTACTTACAAAGGATCCTCTGGCGCCGGCGCTAATCGCTTCTTTCTTCCTGTTCTGGTTATTGCTGATGGAGTTTGAAAGATATTTACATCCTGGGTTCTGGAACTGGTTGTTGAAACATTCTCCGGGCATTTTTAAAACAAGACCAGGAATTTTGACAGGCGACACAAATTTTATGATTGCAAGTTTTGTCTCTGTTTTATACTTTCCATTTCCAATCTCTGTTGCAAATCTTCTTTTTCTCACATTCGGAGACGCAGCAAGCGCAATTATCGGCGTAAGATATGGAAAACTCCAAATTTTCCCTGGTAAGACAGTTGAAGGCATGCTTGGAGGAATAATTGTCAACACAATCATTGGAATTTTTTTTGCTTTCCACTTTGCAGTATCTTTTGAAATTTTGTTTGCAGGTGTGTTGACAGGTTGCGTTCTTGAGGTTCTTCCGATAAAAATTGACGATAACCTTACAGTGGGATTAATCCCGGGTATCCTGATGACAATTCTTTTTATTTTATGATAATGCGAGGCCTTTATTTCTGAAAAAGCGAAAGTATTTCTCTTCCAAACTCAATTTTCTGCCATTTTCTGAGGTGGCGGTTGTTTTCAATATCGTGAATTGTCTCAATGTTTGAGTCAGCAAGTGAAACAATCTGGCTATGAGAAAGCACAAGATAACTCTGTATTCCAAGTTTTTCTGCTTTTGAGTTCCTCCACTGCTGCAACAGTTCAACCCTGCGGGGAAATTCAGGATTGACTGTTTTTTTATGACGATGAAAGGTGCGTCTATTTTCCTGTTTCGCACACCTTGAGCGTTTTATTTTTTCAAGCATCTCTATGAGATAAGTGTCAACGATTTTGTATTTTGCCGTGATTTTTCTCAGTTTGCTAAGGTCGAGGTCTTCTGTAGCGGCGATTTTCAATATTGTGTCTTTGTCAAGCACCTTAAAGGCCGGAATGTCTTTTTCTCTCGCAATTTTTTCTCTTATCTCAGCTATCGCTTCAACAGCTTTTATCTTTTTCTCAGGGATTTTTCCGGCGCCTTTTATTATCTTTTTTTTCTCTTCCTGCGGTTGCGAAACTGAACATGCAAGCGCTTCACATTCTTCTATCACCCATCCAAGCCTGTTTAACTCTACCAGTTTCTCCTTCAATCTATCCTTCAATGACAGCAGATATTTTGTGTCGTTTACTGCATATTCAAGCATCTCAAGCGGCAAAGGCCTTATAGCCCAGTTGCTTTTCTGGTATTGCTTTTTCAGTTTCACATTGAAATGCTTTTCAACCATAGTTGCAAGCGATGTCTTCTTCTCTCCAAGAAAACGAGCCGAAATTTCAGTGTCAAAGAGATTGGTTATTTGAATCCCTACGCAGTGATAGAGCATACGTATATCGTACACCGAGCCATGAAGCACCTTCAAAACACCTGGATTAAAGAAAACCTCTTTCAAGGGCGAAATATCCCTCATTTTAAGGACGTCAATAATGAAATTCTTGTTTCTTGTTGACACCTGTATTAAACAAATCCTTGAGTGATAACTGTAAAGAGAATTGCCTTCTATATCAAAAGCGATTTCTTTTTCTTTTTTCAGGTCTTTAACAAGAGATTGCAAATCCTTTTCATCGTCAATAAAATTCACATCAACTATGCCACTGCTCTGCGAATCGCTGGAAGATAAAATGCCATTAAACAATTTTGACATTATACTGGTATAATGTTTCAGTGTTTTTTTTATCATTCTTCAACAGGCGTGTTTTTAAGGTATATCGCATCAAGGTAACTTTGCAAAATAATCTGAGCTGCAAGTTTATCCCTGAGTTTTTTCCTTTTTTTTCTGCTCAAATCCGCCATCAACAGTATATTTTCTGCTTCAATGGTTGTCATCCTTTCATCCCAGGGAATAAATTCCGCTTTGATGATGCTTTTCAATCTCGTTACGATAGAAAGCATCTTCTCTGACCTGTGACTCAACGAACCATCATTTTTCAAAGGCAAACCATAAACTATTTTGTTGACATTGTACCGATTCACAATTTCTCTTATTCTATCGTGTTCCTTTCCATTAACATCAATTGTGCCAAGACCTCTTGCCACAGTTCTGAATTCATCGCTGACTGCAACTCCAATTCTCTTCTCACCAAGGTCAAGTCCGAGAACTCTCGTTTTTTCCATAGTTTGTTATCCCTGAAATAACCTTTAATGCCTGGACAATTTCTTTTACATCATGAACCCTGAAAATTCTGGCTCCCTGAATATATCCAGCCACGCAGCTTGCTATTGTTCCGCCAAGCCTTGCTTCTGGCAGCGCATCTCCTGCAATCCTTCCAATAAATGATTTTCTTGATGTCCCAAGCAAAATAGGCAAGCCGAAACAGGTAAATTCCCTCAATCTGTGGATGATTTCAAGATTATCAAAAATCCGCTTGCCGAAGCCAATTCCAGGGTCAATGATTATTTTATCTTTTTCTATGCCATTGTGGCTTGCAAATTCAATTCTTTCCCTGAAAAATTCGCATATTTCACCTATAACATCGCCATAATGAGGGTTTTTCTGCATCGTTTGCGGCGTGCCTTTCATATGCATCAGAATCAAACCGCATTTTTTCCCCGCTATAAGTTTACACAGCTTACTGTCGCGCCTGAGCGCATAAACATCATTGATGATATCTGCGCCGTACTCAATCGCCAGTTTTGCAACATTATATCTGGAAGTATCGCAGGAAATCAGGCATTTTGTTTTTTTCCTCACTGCCTTTATCACCGGAATCACCCTTTTTATTTCTTCCTCTTCATCGATAACCTTCGCATCTGGCCTGCTTGATTCTCCGCCAATATCAATGATTTCAGCACCTTCTGATTCCATTTCCATTGCTCTGTCAACGGCCAGACCAATGTCGTTATAGTATTTTCCACCATCCGAAAAGGAGTCAGGAGTGATATTGAGAATGCCCATTAACATAAAATCCTTAATCCTAACCCTACCTTTCGAAATTGAAAATTGAAACGCTGGCATTTCATAACGCCTGATCACCTCAAGAATGTTTTTGCCTGCTTCCTTGAGATTAAAAAATTGATGCTTGAGCTTTTCAGCAAGTTTTCTGTACTGCTTGAAGTTTGCGATCAAAATGACATCGACAGGTCTGTCCTGAAGATTCAAAACAGAATACGGAACTGCGGCATCCGCGCCTACTGCGAGGGCTTCCTGTTTTAGAACATTTGCTTGTTTGATATTGATACCTGAAATTTTCACGCAATACAGACGACTTTTCGGCTCCATCAAGCGAATGCCCTCAGGGTGGACATCTATTTTTTGAAATTCCCGAACTATTGTGGAAGAAGAAAGAACCCTTGTATTCATTTCAGTGTTTTCAGAAGCGCCTTTCTGTAATCCTCTGCCTTAAGGTTTTCAATTCCCTCAATCTCTTTTTCCGTAAAATATCTGATTTTGCCTGCAATCATTCCAACAACTTGCATTTTCGCGCTTTCCTCTATCATCCAGGCGCGTGTGAACGCCTCTTTCAAAGTTTCTCCGACACTAACCGCTCCGTGGTTTTTCAGAAGCACAACATTGTATTTTTTTATCTGCTCGACAACTGCCTGCCTTATTTCCTCTCCGGCAGGGATGACATACTCGACCATTGGAATTTCCCTTCCGAGCATTGCAACAAAATCTGGATAAAATGGCTTTAAACCAACTCCTGCTGAAATCAAGCCAAGTGCAACAGGTGGATGCGTGTGAATTACCGCCTTTATATCGTCTCTTGCAATATAACAGCCCAGATGCATTGATATCTCGCAAGTTGGCTTTAGCCTGCCGTATTGCTTTCCTGTCTTCAGGTTCACCTTTACCCACTGGTTTTCTTTTATCTCGTCAAGAGCAAACCCGCTTGGAGAAAGATAAACAAAATCCCCCACCCTGGCGCTGATGTTTCCTCCAGGACCAGCAGCAAGATTTTTTTCAAGAACAAGTTTTCCATATTTGCACAGTTGTTTCTTTATGTTATCCATAGATTCTCCTTTTTCTGCTTTGATCCAGCGATTCACTGCGAAAAGAAAGAATGGAAGTATAGGGGTTGGGGTTTAATAAGCTACACAATCCTTACCCTCCCGAATTTCCTTTTTCCGACCTTGAAAATTTTTCCATCCGGTTCTATTTGTACATTAATGTCTTTTATTATTTCTCCATCGACCTTTACCGCGTTCTGACTTATCATTCTTTTTGCTTCTGACTTTGAACTCACAAGGCCGGAAAAAAATAAAATGTCAACAATACCTGCTTTTTTACCTCCAAATTTAGATTCAGGAATCTTTATTTCAGGAACCTGGTCTGGAAGTTTCTTATCTTTGAACACTCTATCAAAGTTTTCTTCTGCCATTTCTGCTTCTGTCTCAGAGAAAAACTGGCCGACAATGTTTCTGGCAAGTAGCGCCTTTGCCTGTCTCGGGTTTTTCTTTATCTCTTTTCTGAACTTTTCAATATCAAGATCTGTAAGAAGCGCCGCGTATGATTCCATCAGATCGTCTTGAATAGACATAATCTTGCCAAACATATCCTGTGGTGTCGCTGTTACTGGAATATGATTTCTGTATGTCTTGCTCATCTTCATCTTTCCATCGGTCCCCACAAGTATTGGCATCGTGATAACGACCTGTTTTTCCTGTCCAAAACTTTCCTGCAGGGTTCTTCCGGCAAGGAGGTTGAACTTCTGTTCAGTTGCTCCTATCTCAATGTCTGATTCAAGCACAACAGAGTCGTATCCCTGCAACAGAGGATACATAAACTCATGGAAATAAATTGCCTTTCCTGATTTGTATCTTGCAGAGAAATCATCTCTTTCAAGAATCTGGGCAATAGTGAAACAGGAAGCGATTTTTATAAACTCTTCGAGGGAAATGATGCTTAACCAGTTTCCATTATAAACAAATTCCGCCTTATCAACATCAAGAACTTTGCTTACCTGCTCAACATATGTGACAAGGTTCTTTTTTATCTCTTCCCTTGACAGAATTGGCCTTGTTTCGTTCCTTCCAGTAGGATCGCCGATTCTTGCAGTAAAATCGCCTATGAGAAAGAAAACCTTGTGTCCTAAATCCTGAAATTCTCGCAGTTTTTTTATAACAACCATATGCCCGATGTGTATCTCAGGGCTTGTCGGGTCTATTCCATATTTTACCCTCATCGGCTTTCCTGATGAAATGCTCCTTTCAATCTTTTTTCTTAATTCAAATTCTTCAATCACATCAACAGTGTTTCTTTTAATAATTTCAATCTGTCTGTCAACCTCTTTCATAATAGCTCCTGTGTTATTATTTTACCTCAAAGCAAGGTTTTCAGGAAAATCTTGGCAGGTTCCACTTAAATATGATTGCGAAAAGACGGAAAATAAAGACCACAGACATTGAAAGATAAGCTGCGATTTGAATTCCAGCGCTTTCGCAGAACATACGGAAGACAATACAACCGGCAAAAGAACATGTTGCATAGAGTTCTCTGTTCAACACCATAGGTATCTCATTTACAAGAATATCCCTGATAATACCGCCGCCGATTGCAGTGCTCATTCCAAGAACAATAATGCCTATTATGCCAAGACCTGCCTGATAAGCGACGATGCAACCTGTCGCAGTGAAAGAAGCAAGACCGATGGCATCAGAAAAAAGAAAAACCTTTGTATAGATTACTGTATTGATGTTTTTTTTCAGCGTCAGAGCTGATATGATGCCAAGCGCGCTAAAAATCGCGTAGCTTATGTCGATCAACATCAAAGGGATCCTCTGCACCATAACATCCCTTATTGCTCCTCCGCCGAGAGCGGTTGAAAATCCAAGCACTATGACGCCGAAAAGGTCAAGCCCGTGAATCCTCGCTTTTATCGCGCCTGAAAAGGAAAACGCAATCAGTCCGATAATATTTAAAGCAACGAGATAAGCTTCTTCTGTCATTTGAAAAATTCAAAAAACCTTTTCACCCGCTCAACATCCGGTTTTTCCAAAATTAAATCCGCTTCTTGAAGCCTGTCTTTTTCGAGATTTGTTGAAAACGCAATACATTTCATTCCAGCGCTTTTTGCCGCTTTTATCCCTGCTGGAGAATCTTCAATCACAACGCATTGATTTGCAGCAGCGCCAAGAGCCCGGGCGCATTTCAGGTATATTTCAGGGTCTGGCTTTGGTTTTGAAATATCCTGAAATCCCATTATGGCAGAAAAAAATGATTTAATTTGCGCGTTTTCAATAAGATTGAGGACAAAATCTCTGTCAGAGTTTGATGCAACCGCAAGCTTAAAATCTCGATGCAGTTCTTTAATAAAATTTTCTATTCCGTCTATCAGTTTTGCCTGGTATGAAATCTCAAGAAGGCATCTTTTTTTTTCAGAAATCAGGTTATCTATTTCTTCAGGAACTTTTTTTTGCTCTGCAAGAATTTTTAGAAAATCCCTGTCAGAAATTCCAATGCCTTTTTCGTAGTCCTGCTGGTTGAGAAAGATTCCGCGTGTTGCAAAAACTTTTTCCCACGCGATCTTATGCAAAATCTCTGAATCAAAAATTACTCCGTCAAGATCAAATATGATTGCCTCAATTTCCATAGGAACATACCGTTAAATATAAATATTTTATCACATTAGCGTTCTGGAGACCCTCTTGCATGAAAATTTTTTATCAGGTATCTTATTGTATGTTATTTTCTTGAAAAAAAGGATATGTTATGAATAAATCAAAACTTGGTATTATTGTTGGCGCAGGTGAAAATCTTGATGAGATTTTTCAAAAGGTAAGGATGTTCAATTTTCCTTTATGTCAGATGTCTTTCATTGCTGAAAATATGTCTTTATTTGATCCATTGAAAATAAAAATGAAAGCGGCTCAATACGAGATTGAAATCTTTTCTGTGTTCCTTCTTTTTAAAGGGCAAATTTTCAATCTCAAAGATGGGCCTGCAACAATGGGTTTTGTTGCGCCGGATTTCAGAGCGGAGCGGTTGAAGCTGGCGCTGGAGTTTTCCGATTTTGTCAGAGAAATCGGGACAAAATACATTGTTTCTCATGTTGGCTTTATCCCTGACGATGAACAGGACCCTGTTTATCAATCATTCATTCCGGTGATGAGAGAATTTGTTGAAAAGTGCAGGTCAAACCGACAGTTTTTTTGTTTTGAAACAGGCCAGGAACTTCCTTCAACCCTGAAAAGAACAATCAATGACATCGGTCTTGAAAACACTGGTATAAACCTTGACCCGGCAAACCTCATTCTTTATGGAAAGGCAAACCCGATAGACGCTATTGAGATATTCGGCAGATATGTTAAAAGTATCCATGGCAAGGATGGATTATGGCCCAACAGAGATGAGTATCTGGGCAAAGAGGTTCCTGTTGGTCAGGGTATGGTAAATTTCCCGTTATTGTTGAGGAGATTGAAAAATTTGGGTTTTGAGGGCCCTATCATTATAGAAAGAGAAATCTCAGGAGAAAGACAGATCCAGGACATAAAGAGGGCGATTGAGTTTTTTTCAAAAATTCTTTAGAGTTTCGGAATCCTGTAAGAAAGTTCAATGGATTTTTCAAACGGCGGAATCTCAAGAAAATTCTGAATGATGTTTTCACCATCTTCAAGAAAACAAAACATAAACTGGACCATTGCACTTTTTCCTGAAATGATTACCTGAAGATTCGAATCCTTGTGCTGGATTCTGACAATCTTTGAATCCAGCTGATTTTTCAGATAAGATGCGACATAGTCATATGATTTATATATGTGCGGATGTTTTCTTATTTCCGAATTTATAATGCCAATGATCGTCTCAAACTCCGCAAAGGTCAATTCTTCAAGATTTCTTTCATGAAACATCAGGCATCCGCAGGTAAGATTTTCAAGACCGTTTTTTATCTGAAAAATCCCTTTTTCCGCTGCGTAAATAACAGAAAATCTCTCAGAAGAACCATTTAAGAAATCAATGTCTGCCCCGGAATCAGTAATCTTACCAGGATGAAAGACAGCATTAAAGATGGCCTGATTTTCATCAAGGTAGTCAATGCAAAAATTCTGAACCCCAAAAGGTTTTGGTTCCCACGAAAGAGCGCGCACGTCAGAAAAAATTCTTCCTGGTTTCAAAAGATTCATCGCAAAAAGCTGGTTATGATTTTTGAAAAAAGAAATTGCATTATAGCCAAGC
This sequence comes from Candidatus Omnitrophota bacterium, assembly GCA_023819255.1. Lineage (GTDB taxonomy): Bacteria > Ratteibacteria > UBA8468 > B48-G9 > DTJG01 > DTJG01. Next base: position 21,311 of record JAMWBU010000018.1, on the reverse strand, counting down.
TGAGATCTGTGGGCATTGATGGTTCTTGCAGGAGCTATGTTGAGCCTGACAAAAAAATCCTCAATCTCCTGAAAGTGCGAATTAAGAAGGTCGAAAGAAAACTCCTTGCCATCGCTTCCCAGATATATGGATGGGTCTGCGTTTTCCGCTTTTTTAGTGAAGGAATGAGCAGAAAACTCTGCTTTTGACTGGTAATAAAGTTCTCTTATAGTGGAAATGGATTGTTGCGCAATATCGCGGATGCAAAGACCAATGTGCGGAGTAAATCCTGCCTCATTGAGAATAGAAACATAACCAAAGTTTTTTACAGGAGAATCAATTTCAGTTAGTCCCGAAGCATCGTTTATTCTGCACAGGACAAAAGGTGGAACTGCTTTGAAAACAAAGGGCTTTCTTGCTGTATACACAAGCGTTCGCCAGAAAACGCTGTCAAAGCCATTAGTGTGTCCAAGGCAACTTTTGTGCCATATTCCCTGGGAAACGCTTATTATGGCAATCTTTCCTTTTCCATATTTTTTCCACATCCCAACAGGATTAAACCTGTGGTCCCTCAAAAAGATATTCCAGCCCCCGTCAAGTTCTGAAGGCGTATTGATTAACACAGGAATTTTTGCGCGTATCTTTTTTGATGCCGCTATGGAATTAATCCAGGATTCTTCGAGTAAAATTTCAGAGGTTTTCTCAATCTTGAATTCAGGTATTCCAGTGTACTGGGAAATCAATCCCTGATAGGAATTTACCATGCCATCAAAAATTACAAGGCCCATCCCCGCGTAGACCTGCTTGAAAATTACTCTCCAGTCAGTACTGCTGAGTTTTTTTGCTGTTGTTTCCTGAGCAATAATCAGAAGACCAACATCATCAAGTTCAACAGAATCAATCAGGGTATAAGAGATGTCTATGGGCTGGAAAAGAATCTGGTAGAAATCAAGGGCGTTCAACACTGAGTTTTCAAATCTTTGATAACTGACAAAGTCGCTGCTGTCGCAAAGAACAACTGTTTTCATAAGTTATTCCCAGTTTGCGTGATTTCTTTTCATTCTTTCGAAAGAAATGCCCATCTTTTGCCTGTATTTCTCAACTATTTCGTCAAAGAAAATAAGAACTGTTTGTTCAAAAAGAGAACCACCAAACTGGATTGATTCTGGAAGCTTCAGGATTAAGGATTTATTGCAAATCCTGGAAATCTTGTTATTTGTCGTGGTTATGCAGAGTGTTTTTGCTTTTGATTTTATCGCTGCTTCAACAGGTGGAAGAAGCATTTTTGACCTGCCTGTTTTTGAAACAACTATCAACAGATCACCTTTTCTGACAGGCGGACACAACCCTGCAATAAAGTAACTTTCCAATTCAAGGTGTCGCAGCCTCATCGCGAAGGCACGAGCCATCATACCGCTTCTTCCAAGTCCCCACAAAAACACCCTGGAAGAATTTTTTATTTCATCGATAAGCTGCTTAACATAGCCATCTGGAATGGCTTTTATTGCGATTGAAATCTCTTTTATGATTTTGCTTTTCATAATTAGTATTTTAATTCCTTGCCACATTTTTCGCAATTTTCAATACCAAATGTTAGTATTTTTTTGTGGTGTATACTAGAAAAAAAAGAGCGCTTGCAAAATTAATACATGGTAGTAAAATTATGGTATTATGATGGAAAAAATAATCTATACTGAAACATTTGACGATGGTCCTGGCGGCTGGCTTGGATGGGATAAAAACGGCGCTTTTCGACTGGAAATAAAGGATAGCTCAATAATTTCTGAAAGTCCGTGGTGGATTGATTGCAATCACTGTTTCCCTGGAGCGGGTTTTCTGCATATACTTTTTGCCCTGCATACAAGCCATAAGAACATAAATCCTGAACCATTAATCAGGGTTGCGGACAGAAATAGATTTGTTGATGGCAATTTTCCAACTGATTTTACTGGCGCGAAGATCACATTGAAAATAAAAGGCGAAGTTGATCTTAAGGGCTCAAATCTTTATCTTCTTGTTCAGGGAAATACAGGAAAGATATGGGTCAATCAGATTTTTACCGGATACCCGATAAAAATCACAAAAGACTGGTCAATACAGAGCTTCACCCTTATTCCTGACCAGAAATTTTGGACTCAGCTTGGTTCAAGGGAAGACAGAAAAAACACCTATGGAGAAGGACCCATTGAAAAGCTTCTGGCTAATGTCAATGGAGATATAATCTTTGTTCTTTTTCCGCTCAATGTTGCGCCAGTTGATAAAAATGTCGACCCTTATAAAGGATGGGCAGAAAGGGATTATGAAGTTGACAGAGAAAAGCTTCCATCTGGTTATGTAATGCTTGATGAGGCAGAGATTGAATTCAATAGGGGTATTTATGACACCGAGAAAAAGGGTTGAGGCAGTACTGAAGGGTGAAAAGATAGATAAAATTCCTTTTACAATTTATGAGTCGAAAATTCCGCAGTGCAGTGTCGAAAGACAATTAAGGAATGAAGGCCTGTGTATCGTCAACAGGCACTATCCTGTTTTCAAAACGATTTCCAATAATGTTTCTTACGAATCGCGTTCTTATACTGAAAATGGCACAGCTTTCGTCAGGCACATTATCAAAACTAAATACGGTGAATTAACATACCTGACAAAACCAGCAGGATTTACCTCCTGGACAGTCGAAAAAATCTTCAAAGGGCCTCAGGATTACAGGAAACTTTACGCGATGATTGAGGACCAGAGGTATGAACCTGATTATGATGGCTTTCTTAAAGCGCAAAAGGAGCTTGGAGAAGATGTGATTTTGAGGGCAGGAATTGGTTCTTCTCCGCTTCATCAGATTATGATCGGCTGGATGGACGTTGAGACATTTGCTATTGAATGGGCTGAAAGAAGGGATGAGATTGAAAAACTCGTTGAGATACAGGTAAAAAAGCTGATGGAAATTTATGAAATTGTCGCAAAATCTCCTGCATTGATTGCAAACTTTGGAGGAAATGAGACAGGAAATGTTATGGGAAGAGAAAGATACCAGAAGTATGTTTTGCCCCATCACAATGAAGCTGCTGAAGTTTTTCACAGGCATGGGAAACTTCTTGGATGCCATCTTGACGGAAACAATAAAATCTGGGCAGACCTTGTCGCAAAATCAGGCCTTGATTATATTGAAGCATTTTCTCCTGCGCCAGACACAGATATGACAATCAAAGAAGCGTTTGATGTGTGGAAAGACAAGATATTGTGGATAAACTTTCCATCTTCTTTGCATCTTTATTCAATTGAAAAAATTGAAAATGCAACGCAGGAAATCATCGATGCCTCAGGTGGATCCAGGTTAATCATCGGAATAACAGAAGATATCCCCCAAGATAGATGGCAGGAAAATCTTTGCGCGATATCAAGGGTAATCAACAGAAACCTGTTTTGAACTTTGCGAAAATAACGAAAATGGAAATACTTTATAATGGACTGAAAATGCCGGAAAAATGGCCACCCGTTCTTTCATTAGAGTCCCTTTCTGAACCGCACGAACCGCTCAAACCGCCGGAGATAGTCAATATAGATGTCGGCAGACAACTTTTTGTTGATGATTTTCTTATTGAAAAAACCGAAACGAAAAGAGTATTTCACAGGCCGGAACTCCATCCATCCAGCCCGGTTCTTGTTCCTGATAAGCCGTGGGAAAAAACATATGACACCCACCAGCTTGCAGGTCCATCATCAATGGTGTTCAGCGACGGAGTCTGGTATGATCCTGAGGAAAAACTTTTCAAGATGTGGTATATGGGCGGATTTCTCAAAAGCACATGTTATGCAATATCTCAGGATGGGATCAGATGGGAAAAACCAGCTCTTGATATTGTCAACGAAACAAACATTGTGCACACATCAATGCGGGATTCATCAACCGTCTGGCTTGACCTTGAAGAAAAAGATAAAAACAAACGATACAAGCTTTTTGTTTTCGAACTTGAGAAGGAAGCAAAAGGCACAGGAACAATTTCTGTTTATTTTTCAAAAGACGGAATACACTGGAGTGACAAAATTCTCCAGACCGGAAAGACCGGAGACAGAACGACTGTTTTTTACAATCCTTTCAGAAAATTATGGGTTTATAGCGTAAGGGATTTTATTCCTGCTGGTCCTGGAAGATTTAGAAGATATCATGAAACAGCCGATATTATCAATGGTTCAATGTGGGAGCTTGAAAAACTTCCTGTCTGGATCGGTTCTGACAGGTTTGACTTTATAAGGGACGATTTGAAAACAAGGTGCCAGCTTTATAATCTTGATTGCGTCGCATACGAAAGTATAATGCTCGGGCTTTTTTCAATATGGCGCGGTCAACCATCTGACAGGCCAAAAATATGCGAGATATGCACCGGATTCAGCAGGGATGGATTTTTCTGGCACAGACCTGATAGGCGGCCGTTTATCGGTGTTTCTGAAAATAAGGATGACTGGAACTGGGGAAATGTCCAGAGCGCGGGAGGATGCTGTCTTGTTGTTAATGATAAGCTTTATTTTTATGTAAGTGGAAGGAAATTTGCGACCGGAAAGCAGAAATCAGAATTATGCAGCAGTTCTGTCGCGATTTTGAGAAGAGATGGTTTTGCTTCAATGGAGGCAGGAGAGAGCGAGTTGACACTCACCACCAGGAAACTCAATTTTTCAGGAAAACACCTTTTTATAAATGTGGATTCAAGAAATGGCTACATTGTCGCTGAAATAATTGATAGAGACGGAAACGTCATACAGCCGTTTTCAAAAGAAAGATGTATTGCTGTTTCCTGTAATTCTACCAGCGTGCCAGTAAAATGGCAAAATGTTGAAAATCTTTCAGATGTTTCAAGAAAGCCGGTAAGAATCAAATTCTATCTGAAAAACAGCTCATTATACTCTTTCTGGGTTTCCAATGATACCTCCGGGAAAAGCAATGGGTTTGTGGCTGCAGGCGGACCTGAATTTGAAGGCAACAGGGATGAATAATCTCAACCAGTAATAGTAGAATTTTTTGACGCAGCGCAGATAAACTGGGTTTCTGCTCTTTCAATTATCATTTCATGACCGATAAAAATCTCAAAAAAAACATTCGCCTTCGGATCAATCTCGCATATTTTTTTGAAAATATTGAGAGAATGGGTAAAAGGAACTGAACGATCAAATTTCCCGTGGTAGATATAAACCTGCTTGCATTTTGCGATGCTGTCAGCAAAAAAAAGGAGAACGATTTCTGTATTTTTCAATCGTTTTAACACATGGTGAGCCACCGCAGCTCGCTTCGATGTGCGCAGCGTAATTCGGGTTTTCACTATGCCAGGCGCAAGATCAGTAATCGGGCAGAAAGAGGCAACGCTTCGCCACAGCTCAGGACGATAACCGGCAAGCATCAATGCCATATGCGCCCCGCCGCTTCCTCCAATGAGAAAGATGTGTTTTTTGTCCACTTTTGCAATATAGTAGATCTTTTCAATTGCATCTATCACATCCTGCATCGCAATTTTACTAGCGCAGGCTTCTGTGGCACGTGGATTTGTATTCAGATTCGGACCTCGAAATTCAAAAAGCAATAGATGCCAGCGGTTTTTTAGCGCAAGCGGATAAAAGGATTTAACCTGATTGTACCTGTCAGTGCTCCAGGTATGTAGTCCCACAAGAAGTGGTAAATCTCTGTGGTCATTGCAACGCCAGAAAAACGATGGCTGGTCTGTGCCATCAATTGAAGAGCGCACAAAAATTTCTTCTATTCCAGAAAGATTAACCCGAATTATGAAACCTGTCAATCCTGCTTCCTCACATAGCTGCTTACTTTCTCATTCTTTAAAGAGGGAGAAAGATGCAGTTTCCCCCTTTTCTAAAAGGGGACAGCAGGGGGATTTTGAGAATGAGCAGCAACTGGAAAATCTCCTCCGCCCCTCTTTAGGAAAGAGGGGAGAAAGATGCAGTTTCCCCCTTTTCTAAAGGGGGATTGCAGGGGGATTTTGAGAATGAGCAACAACTGGAAAATCTCCTCCGCCCCTCTTTAGGAAAGAGGGGAGAAAGATGCAGTTTCCCCCTTTTCTAAAAGGGGACAGTAGGGGGATTTTGAGAATGAGCAACAACTGGAAAATCTCCTCCGCCCCTCTTTAAGAAAGAGGGGAGAAAGATGCAGTTTCCCCCTTTTCTAAAGGGGGATTGCAGGGGGATTTTGAGAATGAGCAACAGCTGGAAAATCTCCTCCGCCCCTCTTTAGGAAAGAGGGGAGAAAGATGCAGTTTCCCCCTTTTCTAAAAGGGGACAGTAGGGGGATTTTGAGAATGAGCAACAACTGGAAAATCTCCCCCCGCCCCTCTTTAAGAAAGAGGGGAGAAAAAGTGCGTTTGTCAACAAAAAAATTGATTTTTTACGCTAAACCTATTATAATTTTTCTATGAAAATCGCCAGCTTCATAGCAGTTATCGCATTTTTCTCAGGAATTTCCTATGGCTTTGAAATTGAAGTTAATTTGAAAAACCCTTCTGACATTCCAATAACCTGCAATATATCCCTTGTCAGAACTTTTACTGATGAACATGGCAACTGGTGGCCGGATCTCGGATTTATTTCAGAAGGAACGCTTTTGAAACAAAAACCACGGGTAGAAAATTTCATACAACCAGGTAAACAATCAGGATGGATTAAAATTCCATCATCTGCAAGAATTCTTGTTTGCAAAAGAATAAGCGAAAATCCAGTAAAATGGAAGCTGGATGTGAAAATTACAGAAGGCGGAAATACAATCTCAAGGTCTTTTGAGTTTTCTGAAAAAACAATGACTGAATATATCTACCTTTATACAGTGCCATCTTCCCCTGGACCGATAAGACCTGAATTGCTTACAGCCGAAGAGATTGTTGATAGAAATCTTGAAATTGTTAAACAGACAATAAAAAACAGGCAAAAAACGCCAGAAAAAATTGCCATATACACAGATTGCTTTCTGAGTGCTTCAAACCCTTCACAGTACAGGGAAAAACAATACAAATTTCTCAGGACCCTTGGTATCAATGGTTTGCAATATTGTGACCCTGAACTGATACCAGAAATAATGGAAAAAGGGTTTTTGTACTTCAGATACGGCGGCGGAACCATCGAATACCAGGATTATTACAAAATACAGCAGGAAATAGAACCAGCAATAAAAAGCGCATCTCTCAATCTTTCAGGCGTTTTTGAGAGATATAATGCCATCAACTATGTAAGAAACCTCAAACTCGGAGACGAAATTTCATCAGGTCTTTTGCAGGAATATATTGCTGGCGGTGAAAAAACCCGCATTGAAGTTATTGAGTATCTGAAAACCAAAAAGATTCAGTTATCAGAAGCAGAAAAAATTGAACTTAAGCCCGCGTCAATCATTCGCAATGAAAATCCCTGTCTTTATTACTGGATAAATCGCGTAAGAATGGAGAGAATAAATAGCCTGTGGGATTGTGCAAAAAAGGCAAATAAAAAATATTTTCCATATGCCTGGAGCAGTCCGAACTGGCCTGTCATCGCTTATCTCGAAGGCGGTTATGGAGGGTATGGATGGGATCTCTGGCATCTATATGATAATCAATACCTTGACGGCATCTGGGGCGAGGACTGGCCAGGATATGAAGTATGGCTTCGCGGAGGCGACGCGTACCTTGTTGATATGATGAGATGTCAGGCAAAGGGTCTTCCTGTGGGAATTTATAATGTCGTTGAAGCCAACCATTCTTCTGTTTACGCAAGATACAAATTTTTTCAGCAGTTAATAAATGGAATTACAGAGATTTTCTGGTACAGTTATGGATGTCTGCGGGGAAACGAATCCAAGCCCTGGGAGATTAAAACGGATATTGTTCGGGAAATCGCTCTTTTGAACCGGGATGCCGGCGAGGCGGAAGAATATCTTTTGAATACTGAATTAGAACCAGCGTCAATCGCGATACTATGGACTCCTGCCCAGGAAATCTGGGAACCTGAATATCATATCGAAATCATTGCGCTTTATTATATGCTGCTTCACTCAAACTACAACGTTGATTTTATCTCAAGCTACGATGTTGAATCTAATCGTCTCAAAAAGTACAGAGTTCTTTTTATGCCGTTTTCCTATGTTGAAAATTCTGCCTGGGAAAAAATAAAAAACTGGGTTGAAGAAGGTGGATTTCTTGTTATAGAAGGCGGATTTCTAAGAGATGAATGCAACAGGGAAATAGATTTAGGATCCTGGCTCAAGGGATTTTCAACAAAAAGGATTGAAAGAGTTAAATCTGTTGGACGGCTGCCAATTGAACTTCCAAAGCAGAAATTGCTTGATTCGACAGAACCAGTTTATTTTCCTGTCATATGTTCAAAGTATAACCTTACAGTTCCTGAAAAAGGAAAATGTCTGTTGAGATATAAAGACCAGTCGCCTGCTGCGGTACAGGTTTCAAAAGGCAAAGGGGCTGTGAGAATCACAGGATTCTATCAGGGGCTTTCATATATCTGGGACCAGGAAAACAGAGACAATTCTAAATGGGGAGATATTTTGCTATATCACAGTTTTTCTCCTGAAATGCGAATTTTTACAACTGAACCAGCAGGTATTTGTAAAATTAAAAAGGTCTGCGATATAGATAAAAATCTGGTTGTGGCAAGAAAAAGAACAGGGAAAAATCGTCAGTGTATAGCAATCTTTGACTATGGATTTGGAAGCGACAAACCAGTGATGCCTGTCTGGGAAACAATTGGAGAAACAACAGTAAAACTTGAAATAAAACAGGCAAAAAATGTAAAATGTTTGAATGGAGAAATTCATAAAGACAAGGACTCATATGTTGTTAAATTCAAAGGCGCTACAATGCTTTTGATAGATTTTTAATAAAACATGGGAGGCGATATGAAAAAAATATGGTTGATGATTTCCTGTATGGTGCTGGTATGTGCGATGGCGCAGTCAAAGGTCAATGTTATCACAAAGTCCATTGTGGTTTATCCTGAAAAAGAAGCAGGAAAAATCGCAAGAATAGTTTTCAACGCAGATTCAAAATGTGGGTTGCTTTTTATTATCAGGGACTCAAAAGGAAACATTGTTAAAACACTTTCATCAATACTTAATGAAGCCGGTCAATCATTTATCGACTGGGATGGAAAGGATTTTTCAGGCAGGATTGTCGAAGAAGGAGACTACAGCGTCAGCGTTGTTACGGGCATTTCATGGGCTCTTGATGAAAAATTCGGGATAAAAGGCAGGATAGGTATTGAAACAATGCAAATCAAGGTGACAGACCCTGAAAAAATTGTGTTCAAAGTTCCTGGTGAAATTAAAAGAATCACTGTCGGAGAAACAGAATATTATAAGAGCGATAACCTTTCAATCGCTGGACCGAACTATGTCATAAAAGATGGAAATATCCAGATCAATCCAACCGGGGGCGCCAAAAAAGATGACATTGTAAATGTTGAATACTACAATCCATTTTATCTTGAAAACCCCTGGGCTATTGATGTTGATCAGGCAGGAAACCTTTATGTCCTTTATAAATGGAAAACCGCATCAATGAAGTATCCAGCGACAACACTGGTAAAAGTCTCTCCTGATGGCAAAAAAATTGTTGATGATTTTGGCTCTGACGGGAAAATAGGTCCATTTTCAGGCCATGCAAATCAGGTCACAGTCAATGAAAAAGAAGGAAGAATCTATATCTGCGCAACAAGCAGCCATGGAACAGGAGTTTTCTCATTGAAAACAGGCGCGTTTCTATATGAAATTGGCGGCTGGTTTGGTTCAGGATCTTCTGACCCGAGAACAACAGTTTACCCGGCAGGTATTGCGATTGATAAAACAGGCACAAAAATTTATATCCGCGGCTTTTCAGCATACGACAGAACAAAAGAGAAAGACAAAGGATTTTTATACAGGGAAAACCCTATAAAACACTCAGGATATGCGCCATTGATTGATAACTACTGGGGTCCATCTATGGAATCAGCCCGGCAACCAGATTGTTTCTATGCAAGTTCTTATTACTCTGATATTTCAAAAATAAAAGACACAGGAAGCGGTTTTTCTGAGCTTTACAATGTACATATTAATGGAAGCCCTGTTGGAATGAGCCTTGACGCAGATACAGAAGTTTTGTTTGCGGCGCTGAGAACAGTTTCAGGTGAAATCGCAGTCCTTCACGATACTGGATTTTTACTCAATGAGCTCTGGAGATTAAAAGACAACGAACTTGGACCTACGCACGCTGTAAAGATGATCGGCGAATATCTCTATGTTGTTGAAGATGGCGCTTCTCCTATCGGAAGAACACTGGAAGAAATGAAAAAGGCAAATGTCAATCCTGCGGGAAAAAACAGAATAAGCAAATACAGGTTGATTTTTGATCAGGAAAAAGATGTGTGCAAAATAACTGTGAAAAAATAGGATTTATTTTATCGCTTTTTTGATGATCGGCAATAGCTTTTTTGCCATCGTCATAAAGCCAGGGTCAGTCGGATGAGCACCATCGACAGTCGATTCCTGCCACATATCCTTAAAAATCTCAGCGCCACAATGAGAGAAGATTTTTTTATCACCCTGTATTCTATAGCTTCTTACAAGTTTTTCCTGAAATTCATATAACCTGTCCATCTTATCTTTTGTTTTCCTGTCAAAGAACCATCCGGCAACACCGGGCCTTGATAGAATAATCAAAGGCACATTTTTGAATCTTGATCGCAGGATTTTCACAAACTCTGGAAGGGTTGAAATATATCCTTCTATTGCTGCGTTTGCCTGGTAATCAAGCACAACGCACCTAACATCTTTTATCATTGTGACAAGATGAGCAAGTTCTGGCTCGCCTTTTCCGCTTCCTGAAAAACCTAAATTGATAAATTCAATTCCAAGCCATCTGCTCAAAATGTTTGTGTAAGCCATTGCTGGCCTTGAAGCACAACCGCCCTGAGTGATTGATGTTCCATATACAACAACCCTTCCTTTCAAAGGAAACGGCTCTGGCTTCAGGATTCTGGAACCTTCTTCAATTCCTATCAAAAGTTTGTTCACTCCATTGTAAAGCGGAAAATAAAGGGTAATATCCCTGGTTATGGCTTTTTCAAACTGAAAAAGCATCCTTTCATAATCCTTTTTCCCCATTTCAGGAATTGCTGTGCTGCAATAGGTCTGTTTCCCGGGTCTTCCAATATAACAGTCAAAACCACTGCTTCCAGTCGCTGGCATATGCGGCATACTGATAGTGTTTTTTAGAACAACCCTGACACACAAAAATCTTGAATCAGTTTTGAACCTGATCAGTCCTCCGGCAGTGCAGTCTGCAAGTTCATCAACTGCCTGCGGAATTTTGTATGGAAACTTTTGTGGCAATCTTCTGTATATTTTTTCCTTATCAAACCAGGCGAAACCCCTGACTTCAAAGGGCTTTTCTTTTGGGTTTAACCAGATTATCTTTTCTTCCATATTGTTTCCTTTTAATGTTTTTTCCTGAATGCATTATACCATGTTTCCATTTCCAGATTCTTTCCTGTTTTTCTTGCAATACATCATTTTTCAGGTTAAAATTCACATTGTACAATCCTGCGTAGGGGGGAAGAATGAACATAGTTCTTGTTATCTTTGACTCTTTGAGAAAAGATTGCATCGGAGCATATGGCAGACCCTTCTGGGGTAAGGTTCATACTCCGCACTTTGACAGTTTTGCCAGCCAATCCATTATCTTCAATTCAGCTTTTCCTGAATCTCTTCCCACGCTTCCTGCCCGCAGAGCCATTTATACCGGGAAAAGGGTTTATCCTTTTTTCAATGGTGATTTTAGGCTTAAGGGAGATTTTGTAGGCGCTGCAGGCTGGGGACCAATTCCAGAAGACCAGCCAACATTATCAGAAATCCTCAGAGAATCCGGTTATCGCACTGCCCTTATTTCTGATGTCTATCATATGTTTAAACCATCAAAAAATTTCTGGCGCGGGTTTGACCAGTGGACTTTTCTTCGCGGTCAAGAAACAGACCCTGCTCGTTCTGGTCCAAAATTGACAAAAAACCAGATTGATTACTGGCTTGCTGAAAAAATGCAAAATGAAAATAACATCAGGTTTATCCAGCAATGTATTATGAATATGCATGACAGGTGGCAGGAAGAGGAATTTTTTGCGCCGAAGGTTCTTCGAGAGGCATCAAAATGGCTTACGCAGAACCAGGACGCAGAAAAATTTTTCCTTGTAGTCGAGTCATTTGATCCCCATGAACCATGGATTGTTCCACCTTATTACAGAAAGATGTATCTGAAAGAAGACGGACCTGAACAGATTAAATCAGGATACTCGCAGCAACAACTTGATAGTTACCTTTTGCGACGCACTCAGGCAAATTATAGCGGAGAAGTAACAATGTGCGACAGATGGTTTGGCTATTTTATGGAAACAATGAGGGTAATGGGGCTTTTAGAAAATACCCTGATCATATTTACTGCTGATCATGGCCATTCGATTGGTGATCGTTCTTATATAGGAAAACGCGGCTATCCATCTATGCCAGAGGTTTTTGAAGTACCTTTGATGATAAGAATGCCTCAGGCAAAATACAGTGGAAAAACCAGCGACATTTTTGTTCAGCACCATGACATAGCAGCTGAAATAATTGAAATGGCTGGAGTTAAAGTCAGGCCGTCTGTGGATGGAAAACCATTTTTAGAAAATGCTTTAAAGGGAAAATCAATCAGAGACCATGTGACGGTTGGCTGGGGAGCAAATCCTACTGTGATTACAGAAGACTGGTGGCTTAACTTCAAGATGGATATGACAGGGATTTTGCTTTACAGAAGAAAAGGTAAAGACGCATTCAGGGTTAACTATGCTTTAAAATATCCACAAATAGTGAAAAAACTGATGAAAATTGCCATTGATGATGCAGGAGGCACCTTCCCTGAGTGGCTCGTCGAACTGGCAAGGAAACAACAGGATGCCCCTGGTTGCAGCGATCTTGCCGCAAGGGGTAAAATCCCCTTTTTAAAATGAAAGCTAAAAACATTTCAGAATTTTCCTTGAGCGATGAAGTTCGAAGCATGTTTTCAGCCTTTTATGAGAAATTCAACCAGAATGAAGTATTTTTGATCAGAGTGCCTGCGAGGGTGAACCTTCTTGGAACCCATATTGACCACAGGGGTGGATGGTTGAATTATGTTGCAGTGGACAAAAATTTCTGGATTGTTGGAAGTAAAAGAAAAGACACCAGGGTTTCTGCGGTGAATCTTGATTCAGCATACAAGCCATTTGAATTTGATATCAAAAATGAAACACCTGATAGTTCTTTTGACTGGGAAATAGCCATAAGGAATGTTAAGGTTGAACATTCATGGGCTAATTACATAAAATGCGCTTTTGTCTACCTTCAGCATAAAATGCCTGAGAAAAAAATAGTCGGCTGTAATCTGGTTTGCTGGGGAAACGTTCCTCAAGGTGCAGGATTAAGTTCCTCATCAACCCTGGTAACAGGCGCAATGATTGCAGCATGTCATGCAAGTGGTATTGAACTTCCCTTGGCGGATCTTGTTGAATGGGCAGGAAGGGCAGAATGGTTTGTAGGAACTCGGGGAGGGTGGGGAGACCATGCTGCAATGGTTTTCTGTAAAAAAGACACAATATCTCATATAAGGTTTTATCCATTCACTGTTGAATATTTCCCATTTTTCAAAAACATCAGGGTCATAATTGCAAACACTTTGATTGAAGCAAAAAAATCTACTGAGGCGAAGGGAATTTTTAATCAGCGAATCGCGTGTTATGAAATAGGATTGGAAATGCTAAAGAAATTTAATAACAGTTTACCTGCTGACATCAGGTTTCTGAGGGATATTAATCCGGAAGTACTTGGAAGCCATGACAGAATCTATGATCTATTGCTTTCTCTTCCGGAAAGTGCAACAAGAGAAAATATATATCAGGCTCTTTTTGAGTCCTGTGAGAAACTTAACATCCTTTTCCAGACCCACCCCGATACCGGGCAATACAGAATAAGGGATGTTGTTTCTTACGGAATTTTTGAATGTGAAAGAAGCAGGATATGCGCTGAATATCTTCAGAAAGAAGATGTATACGGCTTTGGGAAACTGATGTATGTTTCACATGATGGCGACAGAGTTGTCAGATATAAAAATGGGATTGAAAATCCATGGGAATGGCATGCCGATGATAAGACATTATTGACACTTAAGGAAAAGGTAAGAAAAAAAATCAGGGAGGCAGAGATTCATTTGCAGCCAGGATGTTACAGGTGCAGCAGAAAGGAGCTTGATTTTATCGTTGACTGTGTGAAAGAAATACCGGGTGTGTATGGAGCAAAATTAACAGGGGCAGGGCTTGGAGGGTGCGTGGTGATAATGGCGGATTTATCAAGCACAGATAAAGTTGTTGAAACATTAGAAAAAAAATATTACATCCCAATGGGACTTACCACAGCGATATATGTTTGCAACGCAGCGGATGGCGCGCTCATCCTTGAAAAATACAATGTCAGTGTTTAGATATATTTATGGTCCAGTAAGTTCATGGCGATTGGGCAGTTCACTCGGAATTGATCTACTATCACAATCAGAAAAGATGTGCAGTTTTGACTGCGTCTACTGCCAGGTGGGAAAGACAGATACTTGTTCTTGCGAAAGAAAAATTTTCGTACCAACTGCAGATATAATTAACGAACTGAAGCAGATCCCTGAAGTTAAAATTGATTATTACACATTTTCGGGAAGGGGAGAACCAACTCTTGCCAGAAACCTCAAGGAAGTGGCTTTGTGGATAAAAAAAGAGAAAAAAGGAAGGTGCGCCCTTCTTACAAATAGCTCCACAATCACAGATGCTTCAGTCCAGCAGGATATTATTGCGATGGACCTTATTTCCTTCAAAATAGACGCCGCAACGCAAAAAACCTTTGAAAAAATGAATAGTCCGTGCTGCGAGATCAGGATTGAAAAAATAATCGAGGCGCTCGTGGATTTCAGAAAAATTTACAGAGGAATTTTTACAATACAATCAATGTTTGTTGAAGAAAATCTTAAAGAAGCAAAGGACATCGCCCGAATATGCAGAAAACTAAAACCTGATATCGTCTATCTTAATACTCCGTTAAGAGACAGCGCGGTTTTACCCCTTTCTGAAGAAAGTTTTTCATCTGTTGAAAAGGCATTCGAAGATATTCCGCATCTTTCTGTCTTTCGCGCCCAGAAGAAAAATGTTGAGCCAATAAGCCTTTCTGACACAGTGAAAAGGCGTGGCAAAAAATTATGATAAAAGAAAACATCGAGAAAATACTGAAGGAAGTTCCCAAGGGTGTTACAATAGTAGCCGCCACAAAAACAAGGTCCATTGAAGAAATCAGGCAGGCCATAGAATGCGGAATCACACACATTGGCGAAAACTATGTTCAGGAGGCCGAAAAAAAATTTAATCAAATTGGCAGGGCGGTTAAATGGCATCTCATTGGGCATCTTCAGAAAAACAAGGTAAAAAAAGCAGTCAAAATCTTTGACATCATTGAAACAGTCGATTCGTTCGAACTTGCGCAGGAGATTTCAAAGCACAGCCAGATACCATATCCTGTATTGATCGAAGTCAATAGCGCAGGAGAGCCGCAAAAATCAGGCGTTTTTCCTGATAAAACAGAACGACTCATTGAAGAAATCTCGAAGTTGCCAAATGTCATTATTCAGGGACTGATGACAATGGGGCCAGCAGTTGAAAATCCGCAGGATATCAGACCTTACTTCAAGATAACAAGACAACTGTTTGAATCCTGCAAAAAAACCAAAAAACCAAATGTTGAGATGAAGATTCTTTCAATGGGAATGAGCGACACATGGCGCATAGCGATTGAAGAAGGAGCAACATGCATCAGAATTGGCACAGCGATATTCGGCCCCAGAAGATAAAAGGCGCTTTTATCCAGTTCATTACAATCCATCAGAAAAAGGCGCTCTTTTATCGCCAGTTCGCGGTGATGCTGAAAAGCGGAATCTCAATTGTGGCATGTCTGAAGCAGCTGAAAACCCTTTCAGGTTCGTCTGATATCTCTGAAAATCTCTTATCCAGTGTTGAAAGGGGAGAAAAGTTGTCTTATGCAATGGAAAACTCAAGGAATTTTTTCACCAATCTTGAAATAAAAACCATCTCAGCCGGAGAAATATCCGGGAATCTTGTGGAGCTTCTGGAAAAGCTCGCTTCTTATTTTGAAACAATTCAGGATGTGAAATACCGGCTTATCAGCGGAATGGTTTATCCTGCGATACTTCTTCACGCCGCAATCATAATTCCTGCTGTGCCTCTGCTTTTTACAAAATCAATTCTCGCTTTTCTGGCGAGGATTCTTCCGATATTTATCTTCATTTATGGATGCGCTTTTGTCATATTTTTTTCATACAGGGCACTTTCTAAACCAGAGATGGAAGAAATCAGGGATTTTATTGTTTTAAAAATCCCTATTGGATTTGGGAAACTTTTAAAGAAAGTTTCTGTGATAAGGTTTTTGCATGCATTGAACTGCCTTTATTCAGCCGGCGTTCCAATTACAGAAGCGATAAAAATTTCTGCTGAAGCTTCTGGAAATAAAATCATTGAAAAAGAAATCGTCAAAACAGGAAAACTTGTTGAGCAGGGTATTGGTTTTTCTGAAGCATTTTCAGCCAATTCAATCTTGCCACCCATTGTGATTGATATGCTTCAGACAGGCCATCAGAGTGGAACAATGGACCGGATGCTTGAAAAGGCGGCATCATATCTTCAACAGGAAGTAAATTTAGCGGTAGAAGCCGTATTGAAAATTATCCCTGTTGTCGTGTATCTTCTTGTTGCCCTTTATGTTGCCTCAATCGTGATTTCGTTTTACAGAGGCTATTATTATCAGATAAATTCTCTACTTGAGTGAAATGGAAAACTGGAAAAAACATCTTTATATTATATGGCTGGCTGAAACAATCTCAATGATCGGTTTTCACTTCTGTCTGCCATTTTTGCCTTACTATGTTCAGGAACTTGGACCTGCTGACTTGAAACAGGCAGCATTATGGACAGGGCTTTTGCAAACAGTTGGACCTTTGATGCTTGTGATTTCTTCTCCTTTCTGGGGCGTGCTTTCAGACAGATTTGGAAGAAAAATAATGGTGGAGAGGGCAATGTTTTCTGGATTTGTTGTGCTTGTCCTGATGAGTTTTGTCAGAACAGTTCAGCAGCTTTTGATATTGAGAATACTGCAGGGATTTTTCACAGGCACCTTTACTGCGGCAATAGTTTTAGCTGCAAGTCAGATTCCAAAGGAAAAATCAGGTTATGGACTGGGACTGATGCAAACATCCATTTTTATCGCGGCAACGATAGGACCATTTCTTGGCGGAGTCCTTTCTGACATCTGGGGATACAGAAACACATTCTATTTTTCCGGAATTCTTGTTGGAATAGCAGGTTGCTTGGTTATGTTTTTCGTGCAGGAGCCAGAAAAAAACAATCACCAGCAAGAAGAGGAACAACATCAAACTGATGGCTCAAAAAACAATCTTCTCTTTCTCCTTGTAGTTCTTTTCCTTTTCCAGTGCGCTTCAACATTTATTTCTCCGGTCCTTGCGCTTTTTGTAAAGAAAATTTCTCCTGAAGCAAGAAAAATTGCCACAATAGCAGGCTCAATTCTGGCAGCGTCTGGCATTGCAAGTGTTTTTGGAGCGGTTTTTGCCGGAAACCTCGCAAGCAAAAAAGACCACAGAGCTCTTTTAAGCATAATGCTTTCAATTGCGGGAGTTATTACGATTTTGAGTTTTCTTGCCAGAACAGCAGGCCAATTGATGTTTTTAAGGATACTGGCCGGACTTTCAGCAGGCGGCATCATTCCAACAATCAACACCCATATAAACCTTGAAACAAAAAGAAGCCATTTGGGCAGAAACTTTGGAGTGGCTGGCGGCATATCTTCTCTTGGAGCAGGTGTTGGACCAATGATTGGCGGCGCTATCGCTTCAATTTATTCACTGGAAACCAGTTTTGTTTTCAGCGGCATACTGATTATTTTAACAGGCGCTTTGTGCCCGGTTTTGCTTGAAAAAACAGAGCTTGTGAGAAAGGAGAAACTTCCAGAGATTTCAGAATTATAAAGAATCTTGTTTTAAAAGCTCATTCAATTTTTTCTCATATCTTTCAAAACATTTTTCCAGAACTTCATCAGGGTTCTTACCGCTTTCAAGGATAAGTTCGAAACAAAGCACCGCAAGGTCTCCTGTTTCAATATCAGCATGCGGATTTTTTTCGCTGTAGAGCTGATTAATCTCTTTTATGTGTTTTTGCGCAAGAACCAACAACTTTTTCCTGTGATTATTTGTGTTAACCCTGAGCGAAAGATTGTGGATTTTTTTGATTCTTTCAAGAGTATCCTTTGAAAAAACCATATTCCTCCTTTGTGCGATAAAATTATATCACTCACATCCTGTTTAACAAAAAAGGAAAAAAAGTGTTAAAATAATAACAACATGGAAATTGAAAATAACTTTGCGAGACCTGTGATTGTTTTAAGCGCGTGCCTCGATGGAGAACCTGTAAGATACAATGGCGAAATCCTGCACAATGACCTTGTTGAAAAATTGAAAGAATCTGCTGAAATCATAAAGGTTTGTCCTGAAGTTTCTATAGGTCTTGGTGTGCCCAGAGACCCGATAAAAATTTATCTTGAAAATGAAAGGTACAGGATCTATCAGTCAAAAACAGGCATTGACCTTACTGAAAAAATGGAAAAGTTTTCAGTCGGTTTTCTTGACGGATTGAAAGATGTTGATGGTTTTCTTCTTAAAGGGCAATCGCCTTCCTGCGGTTTCTCAGGAACAAAAATCTACAGTAACAAAAACGCCAGAGACATCGTAAAAAAAGGTACAGGTCTTTTTGCGCAAATTGTGAAAGAAAAATTCCCGGATAAGCCGATTGAAGATGAATTAAGATTGAGGGACAGTGAAATAAAAAAGCACTTTTTGACAAGAATATTTGCCATCTCTGAAATGAAAAGTCTTGAAAGAAAAATCCATTCCATTAATCAGCTGATTGAATTCCACACAAGATACAAGTATCTCTTGATGCTTTACAGTCAAAGCAAGCTTACTCAACTTGGAAAAATTGTCGCAGGATACAAAAAGGGAAATCTTTCATCGACTGTTTCAGATTATTCCAGGGTTTTTTACACTGCCTTTGAAAGAAAACCCGGAGTAAAAAAACAGGTCAATGTTATTCAACACATATACGGCTATTTTAAAACAGGATTGAATCAAGGAGAAAAAAGGCACTTTCTTAATTTGCTCAAAAAATATTCTGAGGGCAAAGCCCAGTATGACATTGTGCTTGAAATGGTTAGAAACTTTGCCCTCAGGTTCAGTACACAATACCTTCTTTTTCAAAGGTACTTAAACCCATACCCTGAACAGCTAAACGACTGAAAACCCCTTATTGAGGATACCCTGCCTTTATAAAATCATTCCAGGTTAGTGAACTTGCATGTCCATCAACAAACACTGCGTTTATCAATTCAAACTGCCAGTGTCTGCCATAGCCATAGTACATCCAGTTCTGGTACCAGACCCTGTTAAATCCCGGATCAGGATACAGTGGATCAACCTCTCCTGCCCTGCTTTCAAAAAATAGAAGTGTCTCTGCTGGTTTTGGAACCCTGCCAAGCTTTTTTGCGTTAACCGGAAGATTTCTGTTATACGCATAGTCACACCATCCAGGATATCCAGTTCTTCTGTATCCATTTTCCCAGTAAGGGTCAAGACACGGACAATGAACCATACCTGTTGATGCTGCAAGATAATAATTATATTGATCGCCATAGTATGCATTTGTTCCATATGTCATTGTTCCGGTAAGATAACCTTTTTCAAGCAGGGTATAAAGAAATGCTGTTACTGCCTTGCCGGGCTTATAGTTCAATCCCCATTCCCAGGTATAGCCAAGCTGGTCAACCCCATTGAGATGAGGATACCAGGTTTCATTGTAATCACTCAGATAAAGCTGGACCGCAAGGCCTATCTGTTTAAGGTTGTTCAGGCATGTAGTCATTCTTGCCTTTGCCCTTGCCCTGCCAAGAGTTGGTAGCATCATCGCGGCAAGAATTGCAATGATTGCAATCACCACAAGTAGCTCAATAAGGGTAAATCCATTTTTCTTGCCACAATGACTTGCGCTTTTTAAGCTTAGTTTAAACATCCTTATCACCTCCTCATTTACTAATTATTTTTTGAATACGACCATGGGCCAAAACCCCATATGCATCCTGGCGCGTCCATCTGTGTGGTCAGGTATCTTGCGCCAAGTGTGCCAACGTGCAGGTCGCAGAAAATAATATTGATCAATCCATTATGATCTTTTGCTGTTCCAGCAAGATATGCCTGCCTCCAGGAATCAGGATGTACTGCGCCATTTCCTGTATAATCGCGCGTACAATAAATATAGATTGTCCCTTCTTCATCCGCAGTCCCGTCAGATGAAACATCAGGGAAACCCCAATAGCCTTCCCAATCTCTGCCAGTGTTCATGCTATAACTTGCATTGCCTGCGGCTCTTGTCCATGCAACCTTTCTCTGGTCAGAAGGGCACTTGAAAACCTGCCAGTTTTTTACATAATTGAGGTCATAGAGCCCTGAGCAAAATCCAACCCCGGCGATCACGCTGGGCATTCTGGGAAGGGTTCCAGGATAGTCCTCAATGTAGATCTTTGACGCAAGCGCAATCTGTTTCAGGTTGCTGATGCACACAGCGCTTCTTGCCCTTTCCCTTGCCTTGCCGAGCACAGGTAAAAGCATTGCGGCAAGAATTGCTATGATGGCAATTACCACGAGAAGCTCAATTAAAGTAAACCCTTTTCTCATTTTTCTCACCCCCTTTTCGCAGGTTATGTTTTCATAGAACTGAATTCTTTGTATATATCATTTTATATTGGTAAAGAAATATTGCCCCTTTGACTAATTTTTGTCAAGTGTGCATCATGATAACTTGAGTCTTCCTCTATAATAATGGGTATCAGGTGAAATTAGAAAATGAAACTCCAATGAGGATAAACCGTATCAGTCTTCGGAACCAAACCTTATTGAATACAAATCAGCATCCTTCATTGTGAATTTCAATCTCACGGGTTTTCCCTTTATTTTACTTAAATCTTGCCCTGTTTTCCACTCAACTACTTGTTCTGTCGAATCTCCATAAAGCTCTGCTGTGTATGGCTCTATTAGTTTACCCTCCATATCCATCACCTCTATCTTTACCAGCCCTGCTGCTGATGTCGAATAGTTAACAATTAATCTATCTCCATCAAATACTATCGGATGCGTGACAAAATATCCTGTATCACCTTT
>JAMWBU010000058.1 GCA_023819255.1 Candidatus Omnitrophota bacterium | reverse complement strand
CCATTGCCTGTGTCAATGCAAATTTTCATTTTTGATTTAAATTGAAATTTTTCCTTCATAAAATCAATATAATCCTGCTCAACATTTATTTCTTTTACGATCCCTTTACCTGAAATGAAACTTTTACTTTCCAGAATATCTGCTATTTTGAGAATCTCTTTTCCGTACAGGCCATGCTCTCCTGCAACAAGTTTGAAGCCATTGAATTGAGGCGGATTGTGGCTGGCTGTAACAATTGCGCAGGCGTCAAGTTTAAGTTTCTTTTGACCAAAGTATGCCAGTGGTGTCGGAATCATCCCGGCATCAAGCACATCTATTCCGCTTTGCGTCAATCCTTCGATGAAGTGATTTTTTAACTGCGGCGAACTTTCCCTGTTGTCGTGACCAATTATGCAATTTTTGAAACCAGATTGTTTCAGATAAGAACCAAAAGCCCGACCCAGTAAAAAAGCAAATTCATCTGTTATTTGATTTCCAGCAATTCCTCTTATGTCGTATTCACGAAAAACTACCCTATCAATTTTCATTCTGCCTCCTGAATTTTTCAAGAGAATTGCGCTATAAAGTATAACAGAATTAAGCAAAAAATTCCAGAATTCGCGTGATTACGGCATAAATTTGAGTAAATACACTGCTTTCTTCTTTCTTTTTCCCCCTTTGAGAAATGGAGACAGAAGGGGATTTCGAAAAATCTCCCGGGCATTTTTATTTCGCGATTGGAAGTATTGTTTTTTTTGACTGGAAGGAGTAATATAATATCGTGAGGAAAAAAAGCACAAATAAAGGGCTGGCACTCGTCGAGCTGATGTTTCTTATCATTATTCTTTTGATCGTTGCCGGAATCAGTTTCAGGCTTGTTTATGCTGTAAATCAGAAGGCAAAGATTGTTAAGGCAAAGTCAGAAATCACGCAATTTGCCATTTCCCTTGAGAATATGAAGGATGATACAGGTTATTATCCTACCCGACTTGGAGTAATCTTTGATCAGAGCCCTCCAGCAGGAATGGAAAGAAACTGGCATGGCCCATACGCGACAAAGATGAGAGATACTGTTAACAACGACACGCCTCTTGATCCATGGGGCGCTCCTTATGTCTATGAAATCCCTGCAACTGATGTTCCCCCGGTAACATATCTGCAAACACCGGAAATTGGAAGATTTACAGGACCACCAAGAACCTACACTTATAAATTTACAGCGCCTGCTGGACCGGCGTATTTGATTCTTACAAATTACGGCATAACCTCTGGCGAAATAAGACTGAACGGAGCCACCATAATAGCGCCTGCTGAATTCAAAAATAATCCGAGACCCCAGATTATAACGAAATCAGTGGTTTTGCCTTCTGGAACAAATACACTTTCATGCTGGCTGGCAAGCACGCCACACGACTATTATCTTGTTTCTGTTGGAAATCCTGCGACAAAAAAGTATCTCCCAACATCTGACTATTTTGTAATAACCAGTTATGGTAAAGACAAAAAAGCAGGTGGAAAGAATTTTGAGAAAGACATTATTTATTATTCAAAGAAATATCCGAACTTTCAGTGAGGAATGAAAATGGGAAAAATCAGAAGAAAAAAGTATCTTATAAATAAACCGGTTCAGATTGGGTATTTTGGCCTTACAGCGTGGTTTATTTGCCTCGGGATACTTCTTGTCGGAAGCATTACATACTATTTTACGCTCAGTACCATCATCGATGAGATTGAACTTGTTTCTCCGGGCTTTGATACTGTTGAAACAGTCAATAGAATCAATTTTATTTTGCAGAAGAAACTTGCGCTTATTTTCGCGGGGTTGATTATAGTGGCAGGGATACTTGTGATTTTATATCTTCAAAGGGTTGTTGGACCTGTGTTCAGAATTGAAAAGACACTGCGAGAGGTTTCGCAGGGCAAACCCTTTGTTCCAATAAGATTGAGAAGAAAAGATAGTTTCCAATCTCTTGCCGAAGCAGTGAATGTTTTTGTCTCGCGCTGTCAAACAAAGATTCAACAGGCAAAGGATATTATCAATCAACAAATTTCAGATGCAGAAAAGATTGAAAAACTGAAAGAGTTTTTCAAGGACTGATTCTTTCAGCGTCACCCCACAGTCTTTCAAGGTTGTAAAATTCCCTTACATCTGGAAGGAATATGTGAATAACAATATCGCCATAGTCAAGAATTATCCAGTTTGTTTCAAAACCCTCTATTGAAAAAGGCGGTTTATCAAATCTTTCTATTATTGCTTCTGCAATAGCGCGCGTCTGGATATTTGTTTCGCCTGAGGCGATGACAAGATAATCTGTAATCCAGGTAAGTTTGCGCACATCAAGAATGACAATATCTCTGGTCTTTTTATCTTCAAGAATCTCGCGAATTTTTTTAAGTTTATCTATACCGGCTCCTGTTTCTATTATTATATCAGAAAGCCTGCCAGCGGCAAACCTTAAATACGAATAAAGAGAAAATGATACGGTCAAAATTGTCTTGTTCCCCAGCGCAGGACGACTTTATATGTAAATTGTTTTGTTTGCTCTGGCGGAAGTTCGATCACATACCTGATGTTTTTTGTATCAATCTGTTTATACTGGCCAAAGTCGCCATTGTTCTCTAATGTCCAGTACTGATGAGGAAAACTTCTTGTGATTTCAATTCTTGCAGGTATTTTCCTGTAATTCGAGACCTTTATTGACCAGATTTGCTCTTGGTCCCAGCCAGTAATGTCCCCATTGTTATTAAAAACATAGTTTAAGGTTTTTACATTCATCTTCTTTGGCTGAACAATTACATCCTTTACTGAACCCAGATTGAGTTCCACTTCCTGGTCCACAGGGATGTACTTTGTGTTATCCTGTCCGATGTACGAAAGGTATTCATTTCTGTCAGTAATCTTGAAAACCTTTATCAAGCCATCTGGCAGTGGTTCTTTCCCAAGAAGATGGGATTTTGCATTTTTGAAATAGATGAATCTTACAACATCTTTCCCGAACCTTGATTCATCGTGCTTGTAAAGATTTATCACCGGAATCCTGTCCTGAGAGAAAGACAGAAGTCGTTTTGTCCAGCCATTTGGAATACTTTCGGTTCCTTCAATTGTGTAAAGAAAATATTCTGAAAGGCCTTCTTTTTCAATTTCTTTTACAATTCTACCGGAAGGCGCTGCCTTTAGAAGAGTTTCCGCTCTGTCGTAAAGCTCGGTTTTCCGCTGGTATTCTGGTACAGGCGGTTCAAAGGGTTTTCCGAAGGGCGGGTATCTTCTTGCAAGTTTTGAGATTTCATCAAGAAGATGTATTTTACCGACAACAAGGCGCACCTGAGCATTTTCATAGTCTTCTCCACTATGGTTTGAGACCTTTACATATCCTTCTAATTTCATTGTTTTTTCATCCTGAGAAAGCGTTGCGAGGTAATACGCCTGCCAGGATATTCCTGATGTGAAATAATTTATTTCACACGGAACTTTCCCCGGTATGTTTGAGATTATGTTCCATACTCCGAGTCCAGAAACTCTGGGCGGAAAAAACAGGTCAGCCACTGTTATTTTATCAGCGTTTTTTAATGGATAAAGTTCAAGGGATGTAGGGTCTATAAGTGTATTTGCCCACGAGAATTGCAGTTTGTTTTCACCCTTTTTCATTGTAAGGGTTCTGTTTTCTCTTACAAAGGTCAAGTCCGCTGAATTATAAATAGTCAGCTGGACCTTTTCTCTATCAGGAAGTGTGACAAGATCAATCTTGCCATAGGAAAGAGCGCAAAATATTATTAAAGATACAAAGATAATTTTTTTCATCTTACATTCCTCCTGTGATAGTGAAATGTCACTGTTTCTTTTGCTTTTGGCGCAAGGTTAATATAGAACTTTATAAGATTTGCATCTTCTTTTTCATACTGGTGGCTTGTTTCTTCCATATCCCATTCACCGGGAATTTCCTGTATCAGGGTAAGGTTTGCTGGAGCATCTTTGAAATTCTCAATCACAATCCGGATTATTTCGTCTGTATCATAAAGAACCACTGAGCCGCTGTTATTCCTTCTTACATTGATTTTAGAATCCTTAATTTTTCTCTGCGTTACAACAATGTCTCTGCTGTCTCCCACATAAAGAGAGCATTTTTCTCCCACAGGCGTGTACCCTGCGTTATCCTCTCCAACAAAGATTGTTGAGCCATGACCGTCGTCCTGAAATATTCTTGCCTTGCCACCCCACAGCCCAAATTCTCCAAGACCTGATTTTCTGTCGTTTTTTATCTCGTATGATACCGGTATTCCAACATTTCCACTGACTTTTTCAGGGTCCCACGGAAGGATCCTTGCGTCAAATGTGAATTTCTTTTCAATCGGAACATTATTCTTTGTTAGAAGCAACATCTGTCTGGTTTCTTCATGAGCAACTGATTTTTCAAATGTTTCTCCATAGTCAAGAAGAATTTTTGCACTTGAAAAATCCTCTCCTGAAAAATTTCTCAAAACAAGATAGGACTGAAGATTGACTCTGGATTCGTTTTTATCTGCGACTGCTTTGTATGTGATAATTCTGTCTATGTTTTTCAAAAGATAACTTATCCTGATTTTTTCCTCAAATGCTTCAGGACTGTAAATCTGCCAGACAAGGGCGTTTTCTCCGGGCGGATAACTTACACTAACAAGTTTAACCAGTTCAGGATGAGAAAGAATTTTTATTCTTATTGAGTCAGGGTCAATACTCACGCCTGTCCAGGAAAAATCAACCTGATTTGTCCCTTTTTGAAGGGGCAATGTTCTTTCTTCTTCCACAAGGGTATAAAGTGGGTTGTCAAGCCTTATTATTGTTTCTGCCCTCTCCGGTAACGCAACAAACTTTGTGCGGGCAAGCGAAACACTGTTTAAGAGAGCTGCTGCGATTGCTACTATGATTATAGTCCTTTTCATAAAGGCCTCCTGTTTTGTTTCTGAAATGTTAGACATAAAATGCGGAAAAAAGTTCCCTAAAGAGAAAAACTGTTTATTGCCTTAACAATTGCAGGATAACTTTTGATCCATAGTCCTGGCGCCATATTTTCAGATATCTGTATCCACATCCTTTTAGTTTTTCCTCCCTGGTTCAGTATTTCAATTGTTTTTTTGTAAATTTCATTTGTGCTTTTTAGATGAACTGAAGATGGAAAATTAACCAGCAATCTGGTTTCCGGCCACAAACTTATCGCGTCAGCAACTGATGTGTCATTGTCCGGCGGCACCGACATTGAATCGATGATCTTTACAGGCGATTCTTTTATTGCGGTCCAAAGTGGCTTCAGGTCCCCATCCATATGAACACCAATCAGGGTTCCGGTTTCTTCAAGAATTTCAGCGCACATTTCATATACAGGCATACAGTATTTTCTGAAGTATTTTTCACCGATCATTGGAGCAGTGATATTATCTCCAAAAATTACATAAGGAACAGGATACTTTTTTGCCACATTTCTCACGATGAGAAACACTTTCCTCTGTATTTCGATCATCTTTTTTATCACCTGGTCCATCAGCTCTGGAAAATCAAAAAGGTGCTGGCATAAGTCGTCAATCAAAACCCACTGTATCCAGAGCTGTTGATACGGAGTTCTTCCGAGGGAAACATGACAGAGTCCATCGTCATTGAGAAGCTTCAAGTCATTGAAAAATGCTGACAGATTTTCTTTGACAATGATGTTGTTGAGATAAAACAAAAAAATCTCATAATCCTTTTTCTCTTTAAGGAAATGTTTTTTTATTGAGCCGGCTCCTATAACTCTTTCGATAAGAGTTTCTTCAAAGATTGAGCCAACTGGCGTGTGGATAATGTGTCTGTATCCTCTAATCCCGTTTCTTTCAAAGTGTATTTTTTCAGCGATGCAGTCAGGTGTAATAAACTGATGAAGTTGAGTCCATTTCAGTAGTCCTAAGTTATTTCTTCCAATAAGTTTCCATGCATCCTGGTTTGGATTGATGTTGTAATACTGTACAAATGGAATTTTATCCACATTTTTGCCTTTCAAAATAGCCAGCATCCTTTCTTTCATAGTCATTTTAAATACTCCTTTAAACATTGTTGAATGTTTCCTCAATATAGAATAAACTATTCACAGCAAAAAACAAAAACCACAGGGAGGGAAAATGCAGATTTTAAGAAGGTCTCTCATATTTTTAATGTGCATTAGCGGTTTTTTATTTGCTCAGGTTGTCGACGAGCCACTGGGAGCAAGGTATTCGCTTGGAATGACACTGTGGCATATGGGACATAATCCAGAAATGATTGCCAGGTTTCATCAGTATTTGAAACAGCAGGGTTTTTCCCCCGAAAAACTTGTTTCTTCAAAATTAAAACAACCGCAACCAATGTTAAGGATTATTGTTGAGCCAGAAATGCTTGGTGTTGAAAATCTTGGTGGGTGGAAAATCAGCGGAAATTATATTACAAGCGGAGCGACTGACGCAGGCCCGACTGTTTCAATACCCCTAAAAATCCCAAAAGCAGGAATCTACAGATTCTGGCTTTTATATTATGCCAGGCCAGGACATAGGGGTGTCACATTTATAAAATTTTACAAAAAGGGCAATGAGAATCACGGACCCATTTTTCAGATGGATGAATTTTATGATCAGCCTCCTGAAAAAGAAGGCCCTGTGTGGAAGGATATGCTTGTTGAATTACCGCAGGGAGATTTGATTGTTAAATTAGGCCATGTCACAAGATGGTGGCATGGCAAAGGTGGTTATGATATTCGCAGGGTTGATTGTTTTTATTTGACTGAAGAGATTTGGAAGCAACCCCCATCTTTGGAAGAATTAAAAAGCATGAAAGAAAGTTCCCAGCCTGATGGAATTCAATGGACATTTTCCTTTCAACTGGACAAATCTGAATATGACAACTGGAAGTGGTGGCAGGTCAGACCTTTATCATGGGAAGAAAAGAATGAAAATCCCGCGCTATTTGAATTAAGTAGAAAATTCTGGGAAAAAGAGATTGAGCAGTTGAGCAATAAAGATTATGATGAAAAGAATCTGCCCGACTATCGCGAATCAGAAAGACAGGTTGTTTTCAATGAGATATGGAATATGGTGGCAAACCCTGTTAGAGCAAAAAGACAGATTGAAACGCTTGAAAAGGATATATCAAGAAAGCCGCTGGGCTATAACTATGTCTGGCATGATGTTGGTGGAAACATTGAAGGACTCAGGGCTGACGGCAAGTATGAAAAAGGCACAAAATACGAAAAGTACGGAAACTGGTACGGCGGACCAGGCCGTTTAGAAGCCAGCTATGGAAATCCAAAAGGTACTGTTTCAACTGAGGTCGATGTTAAAATCCCGGGTACTTACCACTGCTGGATACTTTCAAGTTCCGTAAATCTTTCTTATACAGCGCCTTATTTCTGCAAGGCTTATGTTGATGGAGAGGAACAATTTACCTATCACCATAAGGACAAGATACCCAGCATCTGGATGAAGATGGGAGAAATAAAAGTTGAAAAACCGCAGAAGGTTAGATTTGATTTTATACTCGACGGCGCTGGTTCTGGTGGAACCTATAGAAGAATTTATACCCTTTTTCTTGTCGATGACGCAAACTATGTTCCACAGGGAACAGTAAGGCCGGCCTGGACAATGGAAATGTATAAAGATCGTGCAAAAAAAGCAGGAGCAAAGCCAGGCGACAAATTTCTTGTCTGGCTGCAGGAAAATCCGTACAGGCGGCTTTCTCAGGAGGTCTGGGCAGAAAAAATTTCAAATGGTGACTCCTGGCCATATGAAGAGTTGAAAGGAAGAACAAGGATAAAAGAATTTGTGATGGCTCAGGATACCTTCAGGGCAGCAAGTATTGGTATAAGAAATCTTACTGAAAAGTCGATTAAACTTGATATAAGAGTTGAACCACTGAAATCAAAAAATATGGTTTATCCTGAAACAATCCAGTGGCGTGTTCAGGCATTTATCCCGTATGGAGGGGATAGACAGCAATGGACTCCGTTTTTCCTTTTGCGCAGGCCTGATATTACAGTACCTCCTTTGAATGTTGCAGGATTATGGGTAACTATCAACACAAGGGGATTGCCAGCCGGAAATTATTCAGGAAAGCTGCGTATTTCAGGGAAAAGTGTTGAAGAATATGAAATTGTTTTTAATGTAAGGGTGGCAAACTTCAAAATTAATCCAGAAAGGCCTGTTTTAATAGATGGCTGGACAAAACCTCATGAAGGCGAATTGTATATGAAGGATTTTATTGAACACGGAATGAATGTCTGGCCTGGAAGTATTACAAAGGAGGAAATGAAGAAATGGGGGATAAAGCAGGTGCGGCTTTCGGCATGGTCAGCCGATAAAGCAAAAGAATTTATTGAACATGTAAAATCGCTGGGTCTTGATTATGATGACTATTTTGTTGGCGTGCTTGATGAACCGGGCGGAAAAACAGAAACAGAATTAAAAAGTTTTATCGATATTGCGAAGGCAATTAAACAGGTGGACCCAAAAATTAGAATTTCTTTTAATCCGGGAGAGGCGGCAACCCTTGCGACATTTCAGATTCTTGCTCCATACTGTGATTTCTGGGTTCCGTACAGTTTGCATGTTTTTTCCCCTTATTATGATAACCCGAAGAAAAAGGAAATTTATCTGAACAAGCCGTGGATGTGGTACACAACGCCCTGTCTGTGGGATAAGACAGCAAGAGACCCTGGAATCAGAATAGCGCCATCTCAGCCAGGTAATTGCGTCGGGGTTGCATTTTTTGCCCTGAATTATCCCTGGAGGGACCAGTGGGACACTGCCTATGAACACATACGAGATGCCTCAACTATGGGGCATGTGATGAGCAGACACGGTCCTGTTCCAACAATAATATGGGAAGAAATTAGAGAAGCGTCTCAGACAGCAAACCTTGCAATGATGGTTAGAGAAAAACTTGGGGTGAAAAGTTTTGATGAAGTAAAAGATCCTGAGATGCAAAAACTAATTAAAGAGGCAACAGACCAGCAGTTGATAGAATGGCTTGAGACACACTGATATGAAAATTACAGACGGCCATTTGATGCTTTACTGGTGTTTTGACATTGCCGATGAGATTGATATCAGTATGCTTGAACGACAGCCTGGCTGGCAGGCAGAAAAAGCGCTGCTTTCAGGAATCAGGATTGCGCCGGAATACATCCAGTACAGCACGCCTCCGCTTCTTTTGAAGCTCGGAAATCAGAAACTTCCTCGTGGGCTTGATGCCATTGTTGAAATGAAGGTTTATGAGTTTGGGGTTGTGACTATCAGGTTTACTTCGGTTATTGAATGCGAGCTTGAACAACTTGTCCATTTGAGCAGATTTGTTCAGGAGAGTTCTGAAATCAGGGCTCTTGCGATTGAATGGCTCAAAAAAACCATTGATAGAATTATTACAGCGGCGGTTAGGCCGGTTAAATCGCCTGAATCCGATTGGGAGGATTATGCTATTTTCTGGATACACGGTTTCGACCGTAAAATGAATGATGAGTTATTGTTGAAAGAATATGGAGATTGTATCAGCAAGATACTGAGAGCAGAGGAAAAGCAAAGCAGCCAGGAAAAAGAAGACGCTCTTAAATATCCGCTTTCTTACTATGGCGAAGACCTGACTCTCATTGATTGGGGTTCAGCGTTTATATACGATCCGTGGAAAACCTTTGATATCCTCGATGTCATTGAATTTTCAGTGATACAACTTCTTGAACTTCGAGTCTATGAC